>CAZIDB010000105.1:0-16267 GCA_964537965.1 uncultured Melioribacter sp.
CTTTAAGTGAACTCTTTGTTAGTACATCAAAACGTACAAGGATTGCTAACCCTCCGACGAATACATTCTTTTTATAAACAGGGACATAAAATGCAATTGCATCAAATCCCTGAACAGCCCTGAAGACATTGCTAAGAACAGGCTTTTTAGTTCTAAGAAATCTTTTGATATGAGCCTGATAAGAAATATCCGTACCGATTAATTTTTCATTATACGGATAAGTATATATTATTTTTCCGGTTGTATCAATTCTTGTAATTGCATTCAGTTCACTGGAATTACCATTATAAATATATCTAAGCAACAATTTACCGGCATTGTTCATTTCCTGTATGGATTCCTGTTGGACAAGATGCTCTAAAAGTCTATTACTTCTATTAAAGAAATATTTTATATTGTTAGTAGCCTGCACAGCATGAACTAATTGCTCTTTGTGCAACCGGTTAATTGCCTGCGTTTCTATATCTAAAAATGCCAGGTAAAGCAAGTACACGCCAGCAATTATAAATAAGGTTGGAATAATTAGATAACTTGAATTTATTTTTTTGAACATTTAATATCGAATTTATAGAATGCATTAATAAGAATTTATATGATTATCGAAATATTTCCGTTCAAATATTAGCAAAATTGGCTTAGAAAAAAAATAATTATTTATTTTGAATCCGCCGGACATAAATTAATTGATAACCAGGTTACCGTCAAAACTTTTCCGCTTTGTATGTAGAAAATCATTATAAATCTTTGAAGCAAAAATTTGGATATAAAATAAAAAGATGAATGAGTATGGTAGAAAAGTTAAATATTATTAAAGATTCTAAAAGTCATAATTATAAATTTGCCAGATATAATTTTACTGTAACGTTATTGAATAGACTAATCGTTTTAAATTGAAATAAAAATAAATTCAAACAAATATATAAGTATATGAAAGCAATTTATGCTCGAGCGCTTCCAGTTCATCTCTCATTATTTGTTTTATCTTATCGGTTTCCTCCAGAATATCCGGAATCATTTTTTTATAATATCTAATACCTTCAAAAAGATTTGTACTGTATGTTTTCAGAAATGATTCAGTGTTAGCAGAAAAGGGCTTAATACTTTCTTCAAACTTGTTTATAAAATAGTCAATATTTATTGACAATTCTTTAATGAAGAAATTTGGTCTGGATGAATCACTGATCAAATTGATTTTACCATAAATATGGTCGATCATTTCTCTTAATCCTGTAATTTTCGAAAAGTATGCAAGATTTGGTCCTGGACATACTGATACAGCCTTGCTTAATTTTTGTGAATCAATTTCATTTACAATCAGCGCAGTAGATGTAAGACCTTCACATAAACATACTTTGTCAACTGCTTTATCAAATTCCTTTTGAAATTCATCTGCTTCAGAATATTTCTCTTTAAGATATTTTATTTTTTTATCAAGAAAAGTTATTGATGCGGTACATAAAGGTTTTTCTGAATATTCTTTGTTGGATTGAAGAAATTTCTTTGAACAAAGACTACCTGGTTTTCCAAGTTTCACTCTTTCAGTTTTCTCGGCATCCTTTTCATTTAGTCTTAAATTATTAAAAGGAATGCCTAACGGCGAAACATTACTAAGATAAATATCTTTTTCGCCGGCAAGACTTAATTTATTTAGTGTTTTCTCATCAACATTCATAACTTCAGGAATAAGCAGAAACGGACTTCCCCATCCTACAGATTCAACATTATAGTATCGCAGTAAAAATTCCTGTTCACTCGATTTACCAACACCGCCCTGTACAGTAATATTGAATTTAAGATGTGAAGAATCAAAATTGATTTTCTTTTTCTCCAATGCCTTAAGACAAAGTTCTTTTGTAGCAGAAAGCAATTCATCATTTCTAAGTTTAAATTCTTCAAGTATAGTTCCTAATAAATGTCCATCGCTTGCAAATGCGTGTCCACCACAATTTAAACCGGATTCAATTCTGTATTCAGAAACCCATAATCCTTTTTTTGCCAAATATCTTCCCTGAATATCGGCAGAACGATAATCGCTCACTTTAATAGTTATTTTCTTTTTAAAACTTCCATCTGATTGCGGATAAAAATCCCTGAAAGTTTCAAGGTAGCTGAATAATCTTGGATTCATTCCTGCAGAAAATATAATAGAACTTTCCAGATTACTTAGCGCAAAGCCCCTTAATGCGGCATGCGCCAGATTAAACTCGACAGGTAAAATTGCATTATCGGAATCATAACTGGTCTTGTCTATCTTTGTCATAATATTAACATCGATTGATCCATGGCTAATATTATCTCTGAGCCATTTTTGAATTTGTTGTTTAACACTTAATTCCTTTGATGCAATCATTTCATTGTATTTACTCTTAAGCATAGAAAGATCAGGAAGCATCTCAAAATACTTATTAATTTCGCTTCCAATTTCAAAGGCAGAATTCTTAAGCGTTTCAAATTGCTCTTTAACAATATGATGAACCATATTAAGATAAGCGGTAATCCGTTTTGCTCTTGAATCATTTTCTTTGTCTGCAATTGGAATATATTGCTTATCCAGTTTTGTAAGATAATGTTTTCGTAATTTTTCCATCAAGGTATCATCACCAAGAGAAATAACGGATGAGATTCCGTACCTGGCAACTTTAACTGGAGTGTCAACAGAAAAACCTACACCTAAAACCGGTATATGAAATTTATGAACATTTATATTATTCATTTTTAAGCCGACCATTTCTATATAATTTAATGCTGGCTGGTATTTATTATTGGAATTGACTTAAGAGAAGAAATAGTGGAGTGTATCTGTGGGGCTTATTTCTTTTAAGTGGATTTCAGTAATTATAACAACATCAGCTGAAAAAAATCTTTTACTTGCGCGCTAAAGATACGAAATAAAACCATATATTCTCGGTTGAATTTTTCGTACACCATCAATAAGCTTAAAAACTATTATATTTGAATTGCCGTTGTAACTGGATTTTTTTACCGGCTTTTTCTTTATTAAATAAAATGGTTTTATGGCAAATAACAGTACTCCTGTAATATTAACTGCTCTTGAATTGATAGTCCACTATGGCGAACAAATAATTTTAGATAAAGCCTCGTTAACAATTCATCTTGGAGATAGAATTGGATTAGTGGGCAGAAATGGCGCTGGTAAATCAACATTCCTGAAAATTATTTCAGGAATAATAATCCCCGATTCCGGTGAAGTTGCTAAAAAGAAAGACTTAACAGTAGGATTTCTTTCGCAGGAATTTACACTTGATAAACAAAAAAATGTCTATGAGAATATTCTTGATGGTGCGCTGGATACTCTTAAACTGATTGAAGAATATGAAAACACACCGTTTGATTTACCCAACAAACATCTGCTTGAAGAAAAAATTTTATTAATTGACGGGTGGAACTTAGAAAAAAGAGTCGAAGTACTTGTAAAATCACTTAACGCACCGGATAAAGATAGAAGTATTGATCAATTATCAGGTGGAGAAAAAAGAAGAGTCGCTTTGTGCCGCGCTTTAATCTCTAATCCTGATTTGCTTATACTTGATGAACCTACAAATCATCTTGATTTGAATTCGATTGAATGGATTGAGAATTTTCTTTCAGAGTATAATGGCACTTGTATCTTTGTTACTCATGACAGGTATTTTCTTGATAAGATAGCAAATAGAATTGTTGAGTTATCTAACGGTACGTTCTATTCACATAATGGTAACTATACAGATTATTTAATTAATAAAACAGAAAGAGAAGCAATAAAGGAAGCTGAAGAAAGAAAGAGACAGAATTTCCTTAGACGTGAACTTGATTGGGTTTTGCGTGGTCCAAGAGCACGAAGAACAAAAGCTAAAAGCCGCCTTGACAAATACTATGAAGTTGCTGAAAAAGATAATATAATTGCCGAACCAGATGTTGAATTGATAATGCCGGTGCCGGAAAAATTAGGGACAAAAGTTCTTGAATTGAAAAATGTCGGGATTAAACTTGGCGGTAAAACTCTGTTTGAACATTTTAATTTTTCATTCAAAGCCGGACAAAAAATTGGTGTTGTCGGTTCAAACGGTGTTGGCAAAACTACATTGTTAAAAATTATTTTAGGAAATCTAAATCCGTCATTTGGTAAAATCGAATTGGGTGATAAAACTGAATTTAATTACGTAGATCAATCAAGATTGCTGCTGAATGATGAAGATTCTGTCATCTTTGCAATTGGAGAAGGTAATGATTTTGTTAAGTTTGGAAAATTTCAATTGAGTATCTGGACTTACCTGCGTCGGTTTCTTTTTACAGATGAAAGAATAAATACTTTAGTTGGGCGGCTTTCAGGCGGAGAAAAAAGCAGACTTACATTAGCAAAAATTCTTAAAAACGGCGGTAATTTTCTTCTGCTTGATGAACCCACAAATGATTTGGACCTGCCGACTCTTAGAATACTTGAAGAAGCCCTTATAGCATATGACGGATGTATTGTTGTTGTTAGCCACGACAGATATTTTCTTAACCGAATTTGTACCGGCATCCTTGCGTTCGAAGCAAATAATGAAATTTATTATAGCGAAGGCGATTACGATTATTATCTTGAAAAAAGAAATCTAAGAACTAATGAAGTTGATACTGATAAATCAAAGAGAAAAAAGGAGGATACCAGAGTTAAAGTTAAGATTAGAAAATTAACCTGGAAAGAAAATAAAGAACTTGAAACTATTGAAGAGAATATTTTAACAGAAGAAGCAGAGGTTGAAAGAATTGAATCAATATTTTCTTCACCGGATTTTTATGAAAAATATGCTTCTAAAACAAATGAATTGAACAAGCATCTGGAGGAAACACGACTTCGCATTCAAAATTTATTTGACCGTTGGGAAGAATTGGAGAAGATTAAGGCACAGGATAACACTGAGTGAAATGCTTTAATCTTCATTCTGAATTTTAAATACTTAACGCCGGAATTAAAGCATTTAACAATTTTGTATTCCATTCATTTTTAACCGGGTCATAAAACCCGAAACCGGAACAAAATTCCCAGTAATTCCAGCTAAACCCTTTTTGTTCTGCTGCCCTTGCAACATATGTAGTCCATTTTACTCTGGAAGTTATATCAGCTTTATTAAAAGCACCAAATTCACCAATGTTGATCGGTCGATTATTAGAGATAGACCAATTAAGAGCTTTATCAAAATCATTTTGAATTGCAGCAGTCTCAGATGTTTTATTCGACCAGGTTGTTCCGAGCCAACTATTACTTCCAGCAACCCAATCTGCACCCTGATGTGTGAACTGAAATGGATTATAATAATGAAAAGTTACTATAACGTTTGTTTCTTCTTTAGGTATTTGTAAAGAAGAAATATAATCCACATTATTCCAGTTAGCCGGGCCGACAATTAATGTTCTGTAAGGATTCTTTTCTCTTATTGCAGAAATTAGTTGGGCTAAATACTGATTCCATAAATCAGTACCAAGTTTATTGTTCGGTTCATTAAACAGTTCAAAATATAATTCAGCCGGGTATTGCACATACCTTTCAGAAATTTGTTTCCAAAGTGCAATTAACCTCTGGATATGATTTGCCGGATCAGTCATCATTTCATCATAATGATGAATATTAATAATAACAGCCAGGTTATTATCCAACGATTTGTTTATAATATGATCTATTCTTTCAAAGAATTGCTGGTTGATTGTATAAGGAGAAGTTTCCGAAGCATGAGCAGACCACTTAATTGGTATTCTTACTGAATTAAATCCTTTCGCTTTCAAATATGTAAAATATTCATCCTCAATTGTTACTCCCCAGTCACCTTCTTTTGGAGCTTCCAGAGCATTGCCGATATTTACTCCTCGTCCAAGTCTTGAATTTTGTTCGAACGGGTTTAAAGGTTGACTTATTCCATTATACTTTGGCTCCACTGGATTTTCCTCATCATTTGAACAACCTGATAAAAAAATTAATGAAACAATTAAAACAAAAAGTGCACTTAACCAGTGATTATATCTCAATATTTTTTCCCGGTATTACTTTAAAACCTTTCAACTAAAATTAATGAATATCGCATGGCGGCGGTAAATTATTTTTATTGATGATATCCGTTATTTTATCAGGACAAGACTCTTTTGCTAACCTCGGAGTTCCGTTCATAATTGAAGTAAGACAAAAAGATTCAGAAACAACTTCAGGACCCAGATCAAAATATTTCAACGGCATTTTAACATCTTCATATGTTTTAGCCATAAACTTAGCCCAAATAGGTGCTGCAGCTTTAGCGCCCTGACCATACCATCCTGTAAATGTTATTCGCCTGTCATCAAATCCTACCCAAACACCGGCTGCTAATTGTGGTGTAAAACCGACAAACCATGCATCACCAAAATCTTGTGTTGTTCCTGTTTTACCGGCTGCCGGGCGATGGAAATATCTTCTTACTCCGGCACCTGTTCCATAATCAACTACAGTTTGCATCATATCAGTCATAATTGATGCAGTTGAAGGATTAATCGCCTCGTACATTCTATCAGGATAAAATTTATCAATTAGGATTCCATCCCTGTCTTCAATCCTAAGTAATGAAATCGGAGAAACATAAACACCTTCATTAGCAAGAGTTGCATATGCAGAAGTCAATTCCAAAGGTGATACTTCCGAAGTACCAAGTGCGATAGATGGGACTAAAGTTAAATTACTTTTAATTCCCATTCGTCTCGCAATTTCTCCTATCCTTTCTAAAGGAGCATAATCCTGAATTATCAATCTTGCAGTAATAATATTTAACGAATTCCTTAATGCATCACGAAGCATTGTATAACCACCTGTACTGCCATCACTGTTAGAAGGCGACCAGCCATTAAAATCAAACGGTTGATTTAGTAAACTAAAAGCAGGAAACAATCCATTATCAATAGCAGTGGTATAAATGATTGGTTTGAAAGCGGAACCCGGCTGCCTTCTGATTCCGGTGGCATGATTCAATCCATATTGAAAATCCTGGTTTTCACTGCCAACCATAGCTTTAATATGACCGGTCTTTGGTTCAATTGCCACAAAGCCTACTTCAATTGTTTGTTCAACCTTTTTAACGGAATCGATAAATGATTTTCTGTATCTAAGTTCCCTTGCAATTCTTGATCTATCGCTCTCACTTTTAGCAGCAATATAAGATGGATGTGTTCTTACAGCTTTATCAATTACCGCATTAAGAACGCTTTTGTATTTCTCCCAGTTCCAGCTTTTGTCAAACAGATCCTGGTATTCTGCTAAATGTTCTTTTGCTGCAATATTAGCAGCCCTTTGCATCCTGGAATCTAAAGAAGTGTATATATTAAGTCCGTCCCTGTACAAATCAAATCCATATCTATCCGATAACTTTTCCATCTGTTGCCGGATATATTCCATAAAGTGCGGGGCAATGGTTGTATAACCACCAATTTTTTCCGAACCAAGTACAATAGGTTTATCCTTTAATCTTTCATAAGTTGATTCATCAAGGTAACCGGCAGTAATCATATTTCTCATAACAAGATTTCTGCGGGCAATTGCATTATCATATCTTTTAACAGGATCATAATAAACAGAGGATCTAAGCAGAGCAATAAGCAGTGCAGATTCCTGCAGGTTCAAATCCTTTGCTTTTTTGTGAAAGAAAATATTTGATGCCGTTTCTACACCGTAGGCGCTTCTGCCAAAGTAAGAAACATTCAAATACATCTCCAATATTTCTCTTTTGGTATATGTTTTTTCAATCTGAATTGCAGTTATCCATTCCCTAATTTTTCTTATAACTGTTTCAAATGAATTTTCATTTTTTACTTTAAGATTGTAAAGGTTTTTTGCAAGTTGCTGGGTAATTGTACTCGCACCTTCTCCTTCAATAAAAGAAAGTGAGATAACATTCTTTATCATAGCCTTAATAAATCTTCCGACATCAACTCCCCAGTGGTCATAAAAATTCCTGTCTTCGGTTGCTATTAAAGCATTGATAAAATGTTTTGGAATGCTGTCTATGTCTGTTTCAATTCTGTTTTCAATAAAGAATTGCCCGATAAGTTCACCATCTTCACTGTATACTTTACTTGCTAAAATTGGTTTTGGATTTTCCAATTGTTCAAGAGACGGTAATCCCTGGAAGATAAATGCAATGAAAAGAATCAGTAAAACTAAAACCGATAGCGAAACAATAATTATTGTCTTTCTTCTTTTATCGTTAGTCGGGCCCAGTTTTTTCCAATTCTGGTCGGAATAGAAAACTTTACTCATTTTATTTCCATTCAATGATTTCAAATTTATTATTAGCAAACCTGCCGTAGCAAGGAGAAGTTAACCACGAACCAAGGTTCAGATAGTTGCCCTGTTTATATTGTTTATTATCCCTTACGTGAGAATGACCCATAACAACGTAATCATAACCTTCATCAATTTTTAACTTGGCAGCTTCGAACAGACCGTCAATTTCACCGTAATGTTTATTGGTGGTATAATCCCTGCTCTTTTTACTTGTACCGCTTGCAATTGCAATACCTAAATCGGGATGTAAAAGCGAGTATAGCCACTGGAATCCTTTATTGCGTAAAATCTTTTTCAATATTTTATAGCCTAGATCATTTTTAACCATTCCATCACCGTGAGCAAGAAAAAATCTTTTATCATTCAGCACAACATCAACAGGTTCTTCGTAAAGATTAGCTTTAATTTCCTCTTTAAAGAAATCCCGGTGCAAAAAATCGTGGTTGCCGATTAAATAATGAATTGCAATTCCCTTTTCACTTATATTCTTAAGAGCAGTAAGAGTACGGTAGAATCCTTTTTGATAAACACGCCTGTACTCAAACCAATAATCAAACAGATCACCGATAATGAATAATTCTTTTGCATTGTCAGATGCATAATCAAGAAATGATACAAGTTTTTTTTCTTTAATATCTTCAACTTCCTTCGATTGAAGTCCAAGATGAATATCTGATATGAAGAGATAATCTTTATTATTCAATTATTTACCGGTTGTGGTTTTAATAAATGTTGCAAGAAGCCATTTATCAGGATCAATTTCAATGTTCTTAATATTCTTCCGGGCATTCAAATTAAATGTTTGTTTCCCGGTTGTAACATATTCTTTATGAATTTCATCAGAACCATCTTCATATTTAATTTTTATTTCAAGCGGAAACTTGTAAAGTTTATATTCATCCTGAATTTGTTTTATAGTCAATTCAACTTTACCTGAAGCTGCATCGGCTTTCCATCCATATTCGCACTTAATAATACCTTTACCATTAAAAACCCATTGGTTAAAGAACTGGTCAAGATTCTTTCCTGAAATTTCTTCACTTAAGTTCTTAAAATCACTGGTAGAGGCATTTGAATATTTGTACCTGCTGAAAAATTCTTTAAGAAGTTTTCCGAAAGCATCCTCACCAATTTCAAACCTTAGCATATGTAAAACCCACGCTCCTTTATCATAAACAGTAGAGCTGAATAAATTTTCTGGGTCATATAACTGGTCATTAAAACGGGTTTGGAATTTTGCAACCATAGTTGATTGCAATGCTTCTTTACCTGAAGTTGTTTCGGCATATAAAGCTTCGCAGTATGTTGCAAATCCTTCATTAAGCCAGATATCTTTCCATGATTTTGGTCCAACGGCATCACCCCACCATTGATGAGCAAGCTCGTGAATATAATAATCCTGGAACATTCCTTTTCCGTTCAGAAGGTTAGATGCAATTCCCGTTATAGTCTGATGTTCCATTGCCCCACCCTGCCATAAAAATTCAGCGACGCCATATTTTTCTTTTGCAAAAGGATATGGACCAAATTTCTCTTCAAACACTTTCATCATTTCAGAATGATTCTTGTAATCTGATTTTGCCATTTGAAGGTGCTCAGGAAAAGCATAATAATCTAAATTAAATTTTTCTCCGGTTGTACTTGTATACTCCTCAGAAAAATATTTGTAATTACCGGAGTACAAGCAAATTAAGTAAGTAGATATCGGATAAATTGTTTCCCAATGGTAAGTCCGACGATCCTTATCAGTTGTAATTTCAATAAGCTTACCATTAGATAGTGAAATCTTTGATGAATCATTTGTAATGCTAATATCAAGCTGAGCTTTATCGTTCGGCAAATCATTACAAGGGAACCAGGTGGATGCATAGATCGGTTCACTTAATGTATAAACGAATGATTTACCGTTAAACGAATCAAATGAGAATGATGAAAGACCCTTATTTTTTGGCGTGCCTTCATAAATCAAATTCAATTTAAAAGTATCAACAATTGAATTCTTAACCGGGATGTAAATTATATTTTCATCGAAATAAAAATCATTTACTTCATCATTATTCAACTTGATATTTTTTACATCAAAATTATTCTGAAAGTTCAGCGTGATATTTTCAGGTATAACGGAATTAAAAACACCAGTTAAGGTTACATTAGCTTTTAGAAGTTTTTTTTCAGGATACAGATCAAAATCCATATCATAGTTTAGAATGTTAATATTCTTTTGTGCTTCAGTATAGTATTTATCAATCTCATCACTATTGATATACCCATAACTGCCAATATAATCACTCAATTCGCCGGTAACAGATAATTCTTTAAAATAATCGTATGCGCCATTTAAAGCAGCAAATGCTAAAAGGTTTATAATAATTACGAAAAATATCTTCAAAACAGTTTTTTTCCTATCAGACATAAAACGAAAAAATTTTGCTCTAAATTTATAAAATTACTTTGAGAAAAATAATCCATAATTGCCTCTATTATGATTTTTGAATATATTATTGCCAAAAAAAGCAAAGGTGTTATATGTTGTTTGCCGGTTCTTCCTTGCTTAGAGATACTGTAACGATGATTTTAGCCGGTGGAGTCGGCGAAAGATTATCACCTCTGACTAAATTCCGCTCAAAACCATCTGTCCCTTTTGGCGGTAAATACAGAATCATCGATTTCACGTTATCTAATTGTCTTAATTCAGGTCTTAGAAGGATTTATGTTTTAACTCAATATAAATCAGATTCTCTTAATCAACATCTGTATGAAGCCTGGAATATATTTAATCCCGAATTAGGTGAATTTATTTACTCCATTCCCCCGCAGCACAAGGTTGGTGGCGACTGGTACTTAGGCACTTCGAATGCGATTGAACAAAACATTAATTTAATAACAGGTAATAAAAGCAAATGGCTGCTTTGTCTTTCAGGCGATCATATTTATAAGATGGACTACCTGAAGATGCTGCAATACCATGAAGACAGAAATGCCGATGTTACTATTGCATGCCTTGAGTATCCGATAGACCTTGCGGACAGATTTGGCGTATTAAGCATTGAACCTAATTATAATATCACAGGTTTTTACGAGAAGGTTAAAAATCCTCCTGAAATTCCTGACAAACCCGGCTATGCATTTGTAAATATGGGCATATATATTTTTGATGCAAACAGGTTAATTGAAATTTATAATGAGATGGAAAAACAACAGTTACCAAAGAATGATTTTGGTAAACATATTTTGCCTTACATGGTAAAATCAGGATTTAGTGTAATGGCATATAAGTTTGAAGATGAAAATAAGAAGAGTGAAATCTATTGGCGGGATATTGGAACATTAGATAGTTACTATGCTGCAAGTATGGACTTGATTTCCGTTAGCCCAGATTTTAATTTATACGCATCTAACTGGCCTCTGAGATCTGCAGTAGTACAATCTCCCCCGGCTAAAACACTTTCACATGAAGGCGAAAGAGTAGGAAGAAGCCTTAATTCTTTGGTTTGTGACGGTACAATAATTTCCGGCGGTTTGGTAGAAAGATCTATCATAGGTTCAAACGTCCGTGTAAACAGTTACTCTTATGTTACGGATTCAATTATTTTCTCCAACTGCAATATCGGAAGACATGCAAGAATAAGACGGGCAATTATTGATAAAAATGTAACCGTGCCTGAAGGTTATGAGATTGGCTTTGATCCTGATGAGGATAAAAAGAAATTTACTGTTACTGAGACAGGTATTGTAGTAATTGCAAAAAACCAGGTT
The DNA here is from genome assembly GCA_964537965.1 of uncultured Melioribacter sp. Classification (GTDB taxonomy): domain Bacteria; phylum Bacteroidota; class Ignavibacteria; order Ignavibacteriales; family SURF-24; genus SURF-24. The sequence goes on from CAZIDB010000105.1 coordinate 12,038, forward strand.
TTAACAAAATAGGTTTTGGAATAATAATTATTTTTTAAATCCAATCAATAGTTTTTGGTTGGATTTTCTTTTATTAAAATGAATCCCGAATTAAAAACTAAAATAGAAAATCTTCCCTCCAATCCCGGCGTCTATCAATTCCTGAACGATAAAGGAAAAGTAATATACGTCGGCAAGGCAAAGAACCTGAAGAACCGGGTTAAAAGTTATTTCCAACTCGGACCTCAATCACCAAAGACCAAAGCGCTTGTTGATAAAATTGAGGATCTGATTTTAATACTTACCGATACTGAAATTGAAGCGTTGGTGCTTGAGAATAATCTGATTAAAGAATATTCGCCTCGGTATAATATCAGCTTAAAGGACGATAAATCATATCCGTACATTGTAGTAACCAACGAGCCTTTTCCAAGAATATATCCAACAAGAAATGTGGTTAGAGATGGTTCTAAATATTTTGGTCCTTATTCCGATGTTAAGAATCTGAAAGCTTCATTAAGAATGATTAACGAGCTATTCAGAATTAGAACCTGCAACTTTTATATTGACCAGGATACTATCGATAAAAAAAAGATCAGGTTATGCCTGGAATATCATATTAAAAAGTGTGATGGACCATGCGAAGGATTGATATCCCAGATTGCATACAACCATATGGTTAACGAAGTAATCAAATTATTAAAGGGTAAAATTGATGAGCTTGTAAGCGATCTTACCCAGGAAATGCAGAGAGCATCCGAATCATTTAATTTTGAAAAAGCAGCAGATTTACGGGATAAGATTGAAAGTCTCCAGAGATATGCTTCAAGACAAAAGGTTGTTACAACTGACCTTGCTGACAGAGATATTATCTGCGTAGCCAATGAAGGAAAAGATGCCGCCTGCTCAATTTTAAACATACGTAACGGGAAATTAGTCGGTAAAAAGCAGCTTAAGCTTGGAATAGAAAGCCAGGATGAAATAGAAGATGTTTATAATGCGGCGGTGAAATTCTACTACAATGAATTGACCGACATACCGAAAGAAATTGTTCTTGAGATTGAACCATCAGATTTAGAAATCATATCAGAATGGCTTACTTTAAATGCCGGCAAAAAAGTTAAGATAATTGTTCCAAAGAAAAGCAGTGAATTAAAATCACTTGTTAATATGTGCAAGCAGAATGCTATACTGCAATTAAAGGATATACAACTTCAAAGGATGAAGAACGAAGGAAACATTCCTTATGTACTATCTGCGCTTATGAGGGATCTCAGATTAAAAACTCCGCCGAAGAAAATTGAATGCTTTGATATTTCGAATTTACAGGGCACGGATACCGTGGCAAGCATGGTAGTTTTTGAAGATGCTAAACCTAAGAAATCTTTATACAGAAAATTCATTATTAAATCAGTTGAAGGTCCTGATGATTTTGAAAGTATGCGCGAAGTAATAACAAGACGCTACAGCAAAGTAATTGAGCAAACCGAAACACTCCCGGATTTAATTGTAGTTGATGGTGGAAAAGGTCAGCTTTCTTCTGCGGTTGAATCTTTGAGAAGCCTGGGATTAAAGGATTTCAACATAATCGGATTAGCTAAAAGACTTGAAGAAGTATTCTTCCCGGGAATTTCTGAAAGCCAGACAATTCCTAAAACATCCTCAAGTTTGAAACTACTACAGCATATAAGAGATGAAGCACATCGTTTTGCAATTACTTTTCATCGCCAAAGAAGAGATAAACGTACTTTCACATCGGAATTATTTGAGATAAAAGGAATTGGGGCTAAGACCACCGAAAAATTATTATTACAATTAGGAAGCCTCCAGATAATCAGGAATGCTTCATTGGAAGAAATTGCCAAAGTCATAGGCAAAGCTAAAGCCGAAGTAGTTTTCAATCATTTCAATCAACCTGCAGAACAGGAAACTTCTCAAACCAACAACTCTGAATCTTCAAGCTCATCAAACCTGGAATAAATAAAAAAGCCAGGTTGACTGAATGCATAAATTTTAAACTTACCACTGCTTCCTTCCGGACCTGGTGGGGTTGGGTTCTTGTTTATCATTCAGGACCTGGCAAACTCTTTATTTCCCCATAAAATGGAATGCTACCTGCAGTAAACTTCAAAAAATGTTGTTATAAATTTACGCACAACAGTCTGAAGTTCAAAGAATAATTTTTGTGGAGCTAAGGAGGATCGAACTCCTGACCTCATCGTTGCGAACGATGCGCTCTCCCAGCTGAGCTATAGCCCCGGGATTTTCTTTTGCTAATGTATTAATTCTATAACAATTTTCAAACTGATTTAACAAGGCAATATTTTTCAAGAGCAATCTTAGCTTCTTTGTGACCCAACTGCAACGCTTTCTCAAAATCCATTTCAGCATCACCGGTATTATTTAATGCAATCTTACAAATTCCTCTTAAGTAAAAAGCCGAAGCGTTATTAGAATTATTTTCAATGTATAAGTTTAAATCGTGTATTGCATCCTGGTACTGTTTTAATTTTGCGTAGGCATTTGCCCTGTTGAAGACAGAGGCAATTAACTTATTATTCTTTTCCAACGCAATGTTAAAATCAGTTATTGCAGCTTCATAGTTGCCCAATCTGGCGTTGGCTAATCCACGGTGGAAATAAATATTAGGAAGTTCAGGATTAAATTTAATTGCATTGTTAAAAGAATCAAGTGAATCTGAAAATTCTTTTTTGTTATACAGAAGAATGGCTAATCTGAAATAAACCGGAGCATGATTTTTATCAATGCTTAAAGCAAAACGGTAATCTATAATGGCTTTGTCAAAATCACCAAGATTCTCGTATGCTTTTCCCCTGTAGAAATAGGCATCAAAATTACCGGAATCAATTTCAATTGCTTGCGTAAAATTACTTAATGCACCTTTAAAGTCACTTATAAGGAATTTCTTTTCACCCTCAATACAGTATTCTGTTTCCGAGTTTGAGATTAATGAATAATTCTTTTTTCGTTTAAATAAATGCATCTCTTAAAAGATAGTGTTGATTCTTAGAATAAAATTTCCCTTTAGTAACGCCAGAACCTTAAATAACCGTTTGTAAAGTATATAATTTCCTCTTGAACGTCAATCCCACATTTGACAGAAATGCATATTTTATTTTTTACCCGATTTCAGGTAATCTTCATATGATTTGGATTTATAAATGTCTTCACCCAAAAAAGTTATGATATTTAAAAAATCTTTAGATTCAATATAACCGGGAACAACTGTAATAAGATTTGCTGCATTATCGAAAAATACAGTAGCTGGGTAACCGGTTACCCCAACCGCCCTGGAAAATTCCTGCTCTGTTAATTCCTTCCCCTGGTAAGAAATCTTCTTCTTTGATTCGGCATCAAGTTTAATTGCGATGTAATTATCTCTTAGATACGACACAACATTTAAATTCGAGTACGTTGAGTTATCCATTTTTTTACACCAGACACACCAGTCTGTGTAAACATCCATTATTATTTTTTTCTTCAACTCAATACTTTTTTTCAATCCTTCATCAAAGGAGTACCACTTAATTTTGTTATCATCAAGTCCTTTTGCAAAAGTATTGATTGAAAACAAGACGACTAAAACTATTGCAAATATCTTACTTTGTTTCATATTTCCTTTCTCCGGTTTTACATGAGATTCATTTTCAAATAAATGGTTTCACTTAAATATTTTGTTAACTGCATCTAAAATTTTATCGGTATTTATGCCACCGGTTCCGGAAAAATCACATTTCTTAGGATCACCCGGACAAACATTTGCACAATATTCATCATCAGGTAAGAGTATTATTGCTTCATTGCCAAGCGGTCCCCATAGTTTAGGTGAACAGGCTGTTAACGGACAAAACAATGAAATCGTTTTTACACCTAAAGCAGAAGCAATGTGCATTGGTCCTGTACTGGCAGATATTAACACATCCAGCGTGGCGAAATTAATTATTGATTCTCTTAGCGATAAATTTATATTTGGAAAATCTAATTCATCGATATTAAGTAAAATCGGATCAGGGTTATTATCAGTTATAATTACTCTAAATCTTTTATCTGCCGAAAGTTTTTCTGCAAATTCCTTATAATCAGTTATTCTCAGGTTAGGTGCAGAATTACCGCTTGAAGTGTGTATACCAATTAGAATTTTTCCGTCACTGCTTAATTGCTTCTTACGTTCTGAGACTGTTCTAATTTCATCTTTCTTTAAATGAATCTCCGGTATAATGTAGTCAGTCT
>CAZIDB010000106.1:0-16208 GCA_964537965.1 uncultured Melioribacter sp.
ATACAACTTAAAAGATATATTCTTTTCCATTAATGACATAATTTGCTTTGATTTTAGGATATTTCTTAAGGATTGATTCGCCAAGCCAATTAATTGCCTTTTCCTCTCCGTGAACAAAAATAACTCTCTCCGGTAATAGTTTATCCACTATTTCCAGCAATTCTTCCCGACGTGAATGAGCAGAAAATTTAAAATTCTCTATGTTACATCTAATAGCTACCTCTTTGTTTTCATCTAACAGGATTTTCGTATTTGATGATGACTTTGAAATTAAATATCCCGGCGTATCAATATCCATATAACCAACAGTAAAAATCCCGTAGTTATTTCTTTTCAAAAACTCCAATCCATAATTGTATGATAACGTACCCTTTATCATCATACCGCTTGGAAGCAATAAAACCGAAGGATTCTTTAGCAAATGATTTAAACTTTTTAATTCATAAATATCTGTCTGCTGTATGTCGCTTAAGTTCATATTCTTGTCAATTCTTGCCGAAGTATATTTGAAGGAATCATAAATACGATTTATTTTTCTTCCGATGCCACCAGTATAAATATCTGCTTTTATTAAATCATTTCTTTCCATAAGAACAGATATTGTTAAAAGAATTTCCTGCATTTTGCCAAGCGAAAAAACAGGAATCAATACTGAACCCTGATTCTGAAGAATACTATTCATTTTTATTGCAAGGCGTTTTGCTTCTATCCACCAGGATTGTAACTCATTGGAATCTGTTGCACCATAAGTTGATTCCTGAATAAGAACATCAATTTTTATGTCGGGTAATTCTGCTCCTTTAATAACTGCCTGCTCAGAAAGGTTTATATCACCGGTGTAAAATATTTTTTCATCTTCGGTTTCAATTAAAAAAGCGGCTGCTCCAATAATATGCCCGGCATCCCATGCAGATATTTTTATTGGGGTTTTATGAATTGCTCTCCAGCCAAATAACTCAACCTCTTCTTTGTAATCCATAATATTGATTGACTTGATAAGGTTCTCAATTTCTTTATGAGTATATGGTTTTATTTCAGGAATATCTTTGAATTGTTCTTCAAGGATTGAAACAGTATTATGAAGAGTAATATCTGCAATTGCACGAGTTTGCCGTGAGGAAAAGATTTTTACATAAGGAAATCTTTTCACAAGAAAAGGCAAAGCTCCAATATGATCATGATGTGCGTGCGAAATAAAAACGAAGTCTACATTTTTATCAGCAATTAAACTAAACTGAGGTAATGCATCAATTCCGGTTTTCCTTGGGTGCATTCCACAATCCAGAATAATGCCGGTACCCCTAATGTTAAGGTAGAAACAACTGGAGCCTATCTCACCTGCTCCGCCTAATGGAAGAAACTCGAACATCTTTAATAATTTTAATGCTTTGTTTTTTAAAGGAAACTTATTATAAAATGAATATTAACTCAATAGTTTTTTGATGAATCTTTTTAATTCCTTTATCATCTCATATCAAAAAAAGGAACAACAATGGAAATGATAATTAATTTAGGTGATGGTAAAAAGGTTGATGCAATATTCAATGGTCATACTATAAAAACAGATCAACCATTGCAGGGCGGCGGTGATGACAGCTCCCCGGCTCCGTTTGATTTATTCTTAGCTTCTATTGGTACCTGTGCAGGAATTTATGTTAAAGGTTTCTGCGACTCAAGAAATATTCCTACTGAAAATATTAAAATTTATCAAACTATGAGTTATAATTCGCAGACGCGTTTAATTGATAAAATTGAACTTGATATTAAATTACCTGATGATTTTCCGGAAAAATTCAGAGATGCAGTTATTAACGTTGCCGAATTATGTGCAGTAAAAAAGCATTTACATAATCCACCGGCAATTACAGTTAAAGCTACTTTAGAAGAAAGTGTATAAATTATTTCTAACGGTCTAAACGAAGAATAACATTTTCTTTAGACCGTTTCTTTAAAAAGTCTGAAAGTGATGAAGCTGATTTAAATAAGTTATTCAAGCCTTCATCCTTCACTTTCCCATCAGAGCTTTTCATGGATTTGTTGGTTTCATAAAAAGGTATTTCCTTATTACTACTTTTTTTTGATTCAGTTACAACCTGGTTGGAAGCATTGCTACTCTTTATTTCCCGTTCTCTTATTTTGCCTTGTTGAATATTACCAATTCTTGCCTGCAGAGTTTGTGCAGGTCTTAATTTTTGTAACTTAGAATTGTCTGCTCTAAGGTCAACAGAAAAACTTACTTCCTTTGTAACAGGAATTTTTTCAACTGCCGGTTTAATAACTTTATTTACAGGTTGTATTTTATGGATTTTATTTTCAGTTCCTGTCTCACCTGAAAATGAACTATCAAATGCAAAAATAGCTTCGGCATATACTTTATCATTCTGGTACCTTGCTTCATCAGCTCTAAGATCAAAAAAATAATTTTCAGCATAATCGTTCATCTTGGTACTTACACTAAGTGAAGTAAGTCCTACCTGCTGGATTTTAAATCTGAATGTTTCAAAATCAATCTGGTTTCTGAAACCTTCTATTTCCTTTATCGCGAAGATTGGATCGGGATAAATAAGTTCATAGTTTCCGCCAATTGAAATAAAAATTCCGTATTTCGCTTCATTGGCATTAAAGACCTGCTGATTTGTAAGTAACCTGTAAACAATTAAATTCTTTGGAACAGGGTTATTTATATATGCAATCAGTTCCTCGAACGATAATGGTTCAGGTTTTCTTGAAGGATTCTTTTTGTAAACGATGCTGAAGTTTTTCCCAAAGTCAAATTTGTTTTCGGAAAAAATAAGAACATCATTTTTCTTTATGTCAATTGTTTCAAGAAGCATTTACTTTATGCCCAATGAATTAATCCAAGGTCATAAGAAGTTCTTTGCAACGGATGTTTTGGAAGTATTCTTGCCGTAAATCCAAATTGACCGCTATTCTTTGTTATAATTACACCTTTATAGCAATAATTGTTTGATCCTTTTGATTTATTCTTATCATATTGCATTGGAACAAAGCTATTTGAGTGAGCTTCAAATTGTTTATCAATTGAGCCAAAATATATCTGGACTTCAACATCATCAGGCGTGAGGTTTCCAAGGAAAACATCTGCCCGTATATTGAACTCGGTCCCGACTTTAATATCTGCAGATTCATTCTCATGTTTAATACTAATAAATTTTATCTGGTTCCAGTTAGAGCGGACTTTATGTTTCCATTCGGCAATATCTTTTGTTTGCTGATAATTATTCTTGCATAGAATTTTTCTGCTTTCAATTGCTACGTTATAATACTTGGTAAAATACTGCTCAACCATTCTATTTGTATTAAAGAATGGTCCAAGTTTTTTCATTGAAGATTTTATCATACTAATCCATTGGCGCGGTAACTTATCATCTGAACGGCTATAGAAAACAGGAACAATCTCTCTTTCAAGCGAATTATAAAGCTGGTTTGATTCAACTTCATTCTGATAATCAAGATCAAGATACTCTTCGCCATTTCCAATCTTCCAGCCAACTTCAGGAGTATAACCTTCATCCCACCAGCCGTCAAGTACACTAAAGTTTAAACCGCCGTTGGCAATAACTTTCATACCGGAAGCCCCGCTGGCTTCAAGAGGTCTGCGGGGGTTATTCAACCAAACATCGCAGCCTTCTACCATATAGCGTGCAAGATTCATATCATAATTTTCAAGGAATACAATTTTTTTCCTGAACCTGTCCTGCTGAGCTATCTGAATAATTTCCTGGATCAATCTCTTCCCTTCTTCATCTCTTGGATGAGCCTTACCAGCAATAATTATTTGCACCGGATGAAGCGGATTGTTTAAAATATTAGCAAGCCTGTCAAGGTTTTGAAATACTAAGGTAGCACGCTTGTATGTAGCAAATCTTCTTGCAAATCCAATAGTTAGTGCGGCAGGGTCAAGAACTTCCGCCGCAGCAGAAATTTCGAACTGAGAACCACCGCGTGCAATAATCTGTTTTCTCAGTCTTGCTCTTGCAAATGCAACAAGTCTTTCACGTCTTCTCTCATGAGTTCTCCAGAGTTCCACATCAGGGATGTTATCTACTCTTCCCCATATTGTTTGATCTTCAGGTCTGAGGAAGAATTTTTCTCCGAGATACCTGTATAAAAGTTCTTCCATATCCGGTGAGAGATGACTTCTTGTATGAACACCATTTGTAATATAATCAATAGGAATCTCATCAAACGGAACACCTTTAAATCCGGTCACCCACATTTTTTTACTAACTTCACCATGCAATTTACTAACACCATTCACAAAACCGGCGGTATTCATTGCAAGATGCGCCATATTAAAATTTGTTGGCGGAGCATCGCGGTTAATCGTGCCTAATCTATAAAATTCTTTATCATTTATTTTTAATTCATGCCTGTAGTAATTGCCAAAATATTTCTCAACCATCTGGTTGTCAAAAATGTCTATACCAGCAGAAACAGGAGTATGTGTTGTAAAAACATTCGAATAATAACCAACCTCTTTTGCCTGTTCAAATGTCAAATTCTCATCGTTTATTAAATGTCTCATACGTTCAAGCGAAAGGAATGCAGAATGTCCTTCATTCATATGACAAACCTGCGGATTAATGCCAAGTTTATTTAAAGCTTTAACGCCACCAATGCCCAGAATAATTTCCTGTTGAATTCTAGTTTCCGAATTACCACCGTAAAGAGTTCTTGTTATAGTTCTGTCTTCAGGTGAATTTTCCGGAATGTTGGTATCCATCAAATATACAGGCACTCTTCCCACATCAATTCTCCAGATCTGAAACAAAACAGGTCTACCGGGAAATTCGAGCTTAACTTTTATAGGCAATTTATTTTCATCAAGTTCAAGAGTCATTGGTAAATTGTAAAAATCATTAATATCATATTTTTCCTGCTGCCATCCATCAGATGTTAAGTATTGCTGGAAATAGCCTTCCTTATAATTAAGACCAACACCAACAAGCGGCAATCCCAATTCACTTGCAGATTTAATATGATCACCAGCTAAAATTCCAAGTCCGCCAGAATAAATTTGTAAACATTCGGTTAAGCCAAATTCTGCTGAGAAGTAAGCAATATAAGGTTTACCTGTTCCTTTTATTTTTTTTTGATACCACGTTGGTTGTGCAAGATATGTTTTCAGTTGTTCATAAGCCCGGTACATATGAGCAATAAATCCGTCATCATTTGATACTTCAATAAGTCTGTCCTGGTTAATCTTTCCAAGCATTGATACCGGATTGTGATTTGTTGTTTCCCATAATTCTCTTTCCAACCTTCTGAATAGTTCAAAGGAATCCTGGTTCCATGTCCAATGTAAATTAAAAGCTAATTCACGTAAAGGCTCAAGGTTTTTAGGAAGAGAAGGTGAAACGTTGAAAGTACCTATGAAATTGGCCATTGAAAACTCCGTTTTATTAAATAACAGTTATACTTTTCCGGTAAGACGCCTTTAAAGCATTAACATTATCATTCTCAAATTCTGTGAAATAGTAATTGTTACTCAAGCGCTGTAAATATAACCAAAAATCAATGTTTATGAAATCTTTGAACTTAAAAAAAGCCGGACAAAAATCCGGCTTCAATAACAAGGATTTTTAATTATCATTTAAGAAGGATCATTTTCTTAATATCCTTAAATTCATTTCCCTTCTTATCTAAGGCAGTGATCTTATAAAAATAAATTCCGCTGGTTAATCTCATGTTGTCTATGTCCGATGAGTTAAATTTTATTTTATGAATACCTGCGCTTTGATTTTCATTTACAAGTAGTTTTATCTCCTGCCCAATGATATTATATATAGAAAGTTTTACTTCTGCATCGGAGGGTAATGAATACTCAATTGTAGTATTGGGATTAAACGGATTCGGATAGTTTTGCTTCAGATAAAATTTTTCAGGCAGATTGTCAGTCAACCTTCCTGATTCAACTGATGTAAGCGAGTCCGGTAAATATGTTAACCCTTTTACTCTTTTAAAGCCAACAGGACCAATGTTAGTGGCAGCACCGGTCTTGGTGTCAATCTTAATTAAAGTAGCAGCGTTATTGCCAATTGAACCATAAAGTGTTCCGTCATTGCCAAATGTCATGGCGTTAATAATATTTGTTCCGGTCCCGGCTTTTCCAACAAAAGTTGTGTCGCCGTTATCTTTATTTACTCTATAAATTAAATCTTTGCCCACAGTTGATGCCTGTCCAACTGATAACCACATTTGCTGGTCAACAGGATTTATAGTAATACTTGAAACAGAAAAACCAAGAGAATCAATTAAAGTATATTCACCATTATTAATATCTATTTTGAATAATGCACCATCTTTACTTGCGGCATAAAGATTTCCATATTTATCAAAACAGGAGGTAGCTAATGCCAAATCTGTATTAAATAAATAATACGCAATGCCGGCAGCAGCATTCAGATGATTTAAACTTGATAAACCATCTGTAGAGTAAAACGGATCCTGCAATGCATATAAAACTCCATCTAAAGGATTTACAGCTAAACCAACTAATCCTCTCAAAGTTGTACTTCCAAGAGATGAACCACTGCCAGTCTGAGGATTAATTAATATTAGCTCAGTATTTAATTCACCTAAACCATAAATAGAATTTTTAACAACCGGACTAATAGCATATCCTTTTCCATTAAGAAAGACCTTGTATACATTGCCGTTTTCTGCGTTTGAAATGATTTCAAAATTTTCCTGGTAATCATTTGCAGCGGTTGGATTAAAAACAATGTTCAAAACAAGTGAATCAAGAGTAGCTAATTCTATCGGATAACTAAGTGAGTTTAATATTTTAAAATCATTATGGGATGTTTTTATATCAGATATTTTCAATGTTTCATATCCAGCATTTTTAAACACAACCTGTTTAATAACAGAAGTCTTTCCGATTTGATTAAACCCAAAATCAAGTAAAGTATCACTCGAAAGAATGTTTGCATTATTAAAGGGTGCAAGCCGAACCTTTCCAACCCATGTGCCCCATGTATTCGTTCTTGCAGAAAACTCCGTAAACAACCAGATATTATTCATATCAGATGGATCATTCCAGACACCGTTGTAATCACCCCAGCGATTTCTTGTCCCACTTCCTTTGTTAACATAATTGCCAATACCATTCTTCAAGATTTTACTATTGTTAAACTGGGTTGAGCCGAAAGGTTTAGAGATGTAATATGCGGCTGGGTACTCGTCATAACCAGAGCGGCTGAAAGTAATTATTACATTTTCATTTTTATCCACAGCAACTGCCGGGTAATAATACCAACTTCCTTCTCTTTCAATTGAAATATCTTCATTCTTTTTATTAGTGCTTGTATTAATCGAAATATATCTTAATGCGGAATTATTCCCGGATGAATTTTTTGTAGCAAATGTATGATAGAGCGAGCCATTATAATAAAGTGGTTCACTAACAAAGTCGCTGCCGCTTATTTCTATTAATAATGTACCACTGCCACCTAACTGGTTCGCGTCTGATGGTGTACTATAATTTGAAACAGCAACACTTGAAACAGTAAGTTTTGGTGAAGAAAAAATGGAAGATAATTTATACAACAAAACGTATTGCCCGGTAGAATAAGGAGATCTTGCCAAAAGGTAATAATCGTTTGAACTTGAAAACATTCTTGCCGGTCTCAATTTATAAATCAGATCACCGGACGATGCAGAATGTCTTATATTCCAAAAATCAATCCACTCAACTGCACCTCCGGAATTAGAATACAACTGGTCTTTGGCAATTGCTCTAAGTTTATTCCCTTTAAAAGAATATTCACTTTGAGTAGTTGAAAGATCATCAAAAGTCCATTGGTTGGAAGTTATATAAATTACTTTATCGTCATAACCAACTCCCTGGTAATCTGCCCAGGTAGCTTCGTCGGTACTTCCATTTAAACTGGCGTTAAATGAATAATTAAACCAGGTACCGGTTGGATCATCATCATCTGAAACGGAAACAAGGTAACTTGCAATTTTAGTCCCATCATCTGCATGTAGCCAAACCATAACCCATCTGTTTGAAAACTGATCATAAATAACTTTCGGATCAAAAGGGCTTGCCCCATTTAAAGCAGATTCAAACCAATCGGAAGCTGCAATAGTTTTTACTATTTCTCCATTTTTCTTGCAAATCCTGAAAGTTGAATTAACAACTAAGATTATATGATTTGGTCCAACAGCTATGTAAGGGTCCGGAGGAATTGAATTAGTCATCTGAATTCCTTCGAAACTCTTGAGTAGAATTGAGCTATCAACTTGTGCGGCCTGAGATTTCTGAAGCTGAACTTCATCAATAAATTTGGAAGTCAACGGAGATTCATCCAATCCTATAGAAGATTCATTAGGAATTAATTTCCAGGATTTTTTATTCCTTGTTGGTCTTGTCTTAAAGATGTATAGAGATACATTATAAAAATCATTCGTAGAAACAGCTACACCACTCTGAACAGAACCAGTTGCAGGTCCTTTGTAAAGCTGTCCAAAATTCAGTTCGGCAATTAGAGATAAAATCAAAATAACTAATAAAAGTCTGTACTTCATAAAATCCCTGTTGTTAAAGTGCTAAATAAAAAAAATCTACTTTGTAATTTACAAAAAAGTATCCCTTGATATAAATACATTCTAAAAAATGTCTCTATTATTATCTTCTTAAACACATCCATTGGATTGAAACAGATTAAAACAACAAAAAAATATATTTTCCGTTTGTCTTTGGTAAAAAATTGTTGTAAAATCGGCAAGGTATTTTTTAAGTTTATTTTAGTTTTTATTTATATTTAACTCGAAAAAAAACTGATTTATGCACAACCTCGGAATTTAAGATGCAAGGAGTTAAAATCGAATTCGTTAATAAGTATACTACACTTATTAAAGTCGCAGAGAAGGGTTTAGACAACTTTCCTGATGAACTTAGTGAATTTATGGTAAATGAATTTGAACTTCAGGCAGTTGTCTTTTTTAAGGTAAACAACGATAACTCCTTAACAGTTTTAGGAAAATCAGCTTCAGCAAAAAAGAACTACCTTAAAGGTACGATTTTTTCTTGTTCAAGCTGTAAATTATTAAGCAACGACACTTATTCAACTTTCAATTCTGATCCTGAATGCGAAATTTTAATATCTGACTTTATTATTTATGAAGCCTGCAACCTTGTTAGAATAACAGACTCTGACAGAATTTTTATCAAGTACGCAAGAAAAACTCCTTTTCTAAGGACTGATATCGATTCATTTAAAATCGTTTCAGATCTTTTATCAGGATTATTCAAGTCCTGGATTATTGCCCGGGGTGGTGAACTTTCGCATTCCGCGAAATCAACTGCAGAAATTGTAAATGTTATTTCGGCAGAATTAATGAATCCGGCAAATACAATTCTGGGTAATGCTTCACTACTGTATCAAAGTAATTTGACTTCTTCCCAATTGGAATTTGTAAGAACAATAAAGAATAATGCCCAGCACCTTTTATTTCTTTTAAGTGATTTGACGGACATAGCAAAAATTGATTCAGGCATAACCAAAGAAAATAAAACAACAATTAAGATCAGCAACTTCCTGGATGAAATAAAGAAGATATATGACAAAACAGAATTTGATATAACTTATGAAACAGATAAAAATATTCCTTCTGAAGTTTCTGTCGATCAACAAAAATTAAAATATATATTTGACACTCTGTTAGCTTGTTCATTTAAGTATGCACCAAAAGGCAATATTACAATAAAAGTTTCCTCGATGGATAATAAACAACTCCTATTCAGAATTTCTGATAACGGAGATGGACTTCCGACTGAAAAAAGGAAAGCTTTATTCGAACCACTTACATTAATTTCCGGCGAACTTATAAAATCAAAAGGACTTGAAGGATTAAACCTTACACTTACAAAGAAGTACATCAGCCTTTTAGGTGGAGAGATTAAAGTTGACAGCATAATTGGCAGCGGAACAACTTTTACTTTTACAATTAATTCTGAATACTATTCTGAAATTGAAAGGCAGATCAGTCAATTGCCACCTCCTAGTGTAAAGAACAGAGTTCTTGTAATTGAAGATGATTATGCAACATCAAAATTATTAAGTAATTATCTTTCAAGATGGGGTTACGATCCAACAATTGTAAATACGGAAGAACAGACATTCTCTTTAATAGAGAGAGAACATTTCCTGGCAATAATAATGGATATTGCTTTGCCAAATATTAATGGACTTGAACTTCTAAAGAAAGTACACGAGCATAAAAATACAAAACATACTCCTGTCATTGTATGTTCAGTTGAAGCGGAGCAGCAGAAAGCATTTATGCTTGGTGCTGTTGAGTATTTTGTTAAGCCAATTAAATACAAATTTTTAGTTGAAATACTACAAAGCTACAAACTGAAAAAAGATTCCAACATTCTGTGTGTAGATGATGATTTGCCAACGCTGGATTTGTTGAAGGAAGCGATTACTACCGTAGGTTTCAATCCGATTATTGAATCGGTTTCTGCAAATGTAATGGATCTTATTGATGATAAAGAAATCGATCTTGCAATTATTGATCTTGATATGCCGACACCGAACGGATTTGAGCTCATCAAACTTATAAAATCAAATCCGAAATTTGCTAATCTTCCAATTGTCATTTATACAGGCAAAGAAAATTTCCAGGAAGACTTAAAACAAATTGACGGACTTTTTGAGGAATTGCTTAGCAAGCGTAGCACTAATATTGAAGACCTTGCGGACGTAATTGACAAGATGATTAATCGTTATGAAACTCCAACCCCAATAAAGGAAGTATTGGAGAAAAAAGATGTCATTAAAATTTTACTCGCAGAGGATTATAAGCACTCGCAGATTATAGTTACCCGTTTGCTGAAGAAAAATAGTTTTGAAAATATAGTTGTGGTTGAAAATGGTGAAGAAGCTTACGAAATGGCTAAGAAAGATAATTTTGATTTGATCTTGATGGATATGCAGATGCCTGTTATGAATGGTTTTGAAGCCACTGAAAAGATAAGGCAGTTAGGTAACTATAATAACGTTCCGATAATTGCTCTGACAGCTTTTGCTATGAAAGGCGACAGGGAAAAATGTCTTGAAGCAGGTGCAACGGATTATATTCCCAAACCAATCGACAGTAAAGAGTTTATTGAAAAAGTAAAGTATTATACAAATCAGAATAAATAATACAAAAGTTTTATAGTTTTAATTTAACCGGGGTTGATTTACTCAACCCCTTATTTTTTATTTAAGGTGATAAATGATCAATGATAATGTAAGAGTACGATTTGCTCCTAGCCCAACCGGCTATTTACACGTTGGTGGATTAAGAACAGCTCTATATAATTATTTGTTTGCAAAAAGAAATAACGGGCAGTTTATACTAAGAATTGAGGATACGGACAGGAACAGATATGTAGAAGGTGCGGTTGAGAACCTGATTACTTCCTTAAAGTGGTGCGGTTTAAATTTTGATGAGGGACCTGATACCGGTGGAAACTATGGACCCTATATGCAATCCCAGAGATTGGAAATCTACAAGAAACATGCAGATGAACTGATACAAAAGGGATATGCATATTATTGTTTCTGTACACAGGAAAGACTGGAGGCACTAAGAGAAGAACAACAGAAACTTAAACTTCCACAGGCAAAATATGATAAACATTGTCTTAATCTATCTAAGGAGGAAATAGAAAAAAAATTAAATGAAAATATACCTTACGTAATCAGATTAAATGTAAAACCAGATCAGACAGTTGTAGTTGAAGATGTAATCCGTGGTCGTGTTGAATTTGATAGCTCCGTAATTGATGACCAGGTTCTGATTAAAAGTGATGGTTATCCTACTTATCATTTGGCAAATATTGTAGATGATCATTTAATGAAAGTAACTCATGTAATAAGAGGAGAAGAGTGGCTACCATCGGTTCCCAAGCATGCTCTGTTATATGATGCATTTGGCTGGGAAAGACCAGTATTTGCGCACCTTCCCCTGTTGCTGAATCCCGATAAATCTAAATTGAGCAAACGTCAGGGTGATGTTGCAGTTGAAGATTACAGGGCCAAAGGTTACCTGAAAGATGCTTTAATTAATTTCGTCGCTCTGCTTGGCTGGAATGCCGGTGATGACAAAGAATTCTACTATCTTGATGAATTAGTTGAAAAGTTCTCACTGGAAAGAGTAAATAAAGCAGGTGCGGTTTTTAATATAGAAAAATTAAACTGGCTTAATGAGGAACATCTCCGGAAGAAAAGTAATGAAGAAATTCTTGAGATGCTCAAACTTGAAATCAGGCAATCTGACTATAAAGACAAAGTATTTCCGGATGCCTATCTTTTGAATATTATTGTTGCAATGAAGGAAAGGGTGTCATTTGCTAAGGAATATATAACAAAAAGTCCTTACTTCTTTGAAGCGCCAAAAGAATATGATTCTTCTGCACTTGCAAAGAACTGGAAAACTGATACTCCGGGACAGTTGCACAAATTTGCTGAAGCTATAAATAATATTGAGGTGACAACCAAAGAAGCTTTTGAGCAAGCTTTAACAAATACAGCCGAACAATTAAAGGTCGGGAAAGGCAAATTAATTCATCCTCTTCGGTTAGCATTATCGGGTCAAAGTACAGGCCCCGGAATGTATGATTTACTTTATATCCTGGGAAAAGAAGAATCCGTTAAGAGAATTAATACTGCAATAAAAAATATTTCAGTATAAAATACTTTTTTAGTCAAAACTGTTCAGCACTTTATTTGTAACTGCGGCAATCACTATTCCAATAGTAAAACTAAGCAACGTTCCAATAAGAACATATTCAAGCATTGCTTTATCTTTTTCATTTTTAATTTCGCTGTATCTTAAAATTGATTTTGCAGCAATTAAAAATCCTATTATGGATGATAAATCGGACAAAAACAGAACCAGTATAATTAGCCGTTCCAGGTAACCGATTATCCTTCCGTTCTTTATTTCCTCTTTTGTATTGGTCTGAGTTTTTATTTGATATGGTTTAATAATATAGCTGATTACGATTCCACTGATTTTTGTTATCAACAAAACAGCTATCAGCAGTACCAGTAATTTTAAATAATCAACTCCATAATAATCGAACCAAAATGTTTCAGAAATATTTTCAGCGGTAAGACTTTTTTGTAGGTATAAAGCTAAAAGTATTGCAATAATTATATGCATCAACTGGTCAAGTAAAAATATCTTTAAAGAATCTTTTCCTAGTATTCTCTTAATAGAATCAATTATAGTGTGGCTGAATAAAATTGTTAAAAGCAAAATCCAGCTATTCCAAATACCTGTCAATAAATAGCTAAGTAAGGTAACAATTAAGATATGCTTTGCGAAAACAAATCCATTCCCCTTATTTTTAACGTCTCTATCTGTTTGAAAAATAAAATCGCCAAGCAGGTGTGCGGAAATTAACGGAAAAAGAATTTGATAAAACAAATTATTCATTTAAAACTCTTCTTCTTTATTGATTTCATTTATAATACAAGCTTTATTACTTGTAAAATACTAATACAAGCTTAAAAGCTTGTATTTTATATAAACAAGTTATTAAGCTTGTTTAAGTAATTTGTTATTTCTTTTTGTGGATTCTGTTATAAGCGTAGAGAAATATTTAATATTAGCCGATATTGTTAACCAGCCTAAAGAATCCATCTGCTGCGAAACGGCTTGTTGAGTTATATTAAGTTTAACAGCAATTTCTTTTTGAGTTTTATTCTGTAATGCAAGAAGTACAATTTTACTCTGCCGGCTTGTCCATTTCGCCGAGATAAAATCAGTATTCAGAATTATTAAATCAATCAGTTCTTCACTTGGAAGAATATCAGATACGAATTTAATCCTTCGTCTGGTTTTCTTATCCAATGTTTTACCGGATATTTTATATGCATTACCCACACCAAAGGAAGCTGCAATAAAATCTACAGTCCCGACGGAGATTGCCATCCTTGAGTCAATACTGTCAAGCTGCATTTTCGCTTTTAGATATGCCCTGTAAAACAACGCAATATTTAAAGCCAACTCGGGTTTTTGAATAAGTATCTGCCAGCTGTCTCCTCTGAAAAATTCAGGTTCGTATTTTAAAGCCTTCGGATAAATCTCAGATATATCCTTAGAACATCTTTGCATAATCTTAAGAAGAAGTTTGTGCTTGTCCAAAGGTAATCGTGAAGATTTTACAATATCACCTGTAATTACAGAATATAGTTTTCTGGATTTTGCTTTAGGCATTAATGTCCCAAAAATATTTTTAATTTTTTCCGGAAGCTTTTGACCAACTATCCTTCAAGGTAACAGTCCTGTTAAAAACTAACTTGTCAGGTGTAGTATATTTAGTATCAACACAAAAATATCCCTGTCGTTCAAACTGAAATCTGTTACCTGGTTTTGCATTTTTAAGTGATGGTTCAATTAGTGCATCCTCAATTATCTCGAGCGAGTTATTATTAATATGCCCGAGCCAATTATCTTCAGAAGCCGGGTCTTCCGAAATGAAAAGCCTGTCATATAAACGAACTTCTGCTTTTACAGATTGTTTTGCCGGAACCCAGTGGATTGTACCTTTAACTTTCTTTTTGCTTGTACCGGTGCCGCTTTTTGTTTCCGGATCATACGTACAGTGAAGTTCAACAATTTCTCCATTTTCATTTTTCACAAACTCTTCACATTTAATTATATAACCATATCTTAATCGCACTTCCCCGCCCGGAACCAACCGGTGATAACCTTTGGGAGGGAGTTCCATAAAATCACTTTGCTCAATATATATTTCTTTGCTGAATAAAACTTTTCTTGTACCTGAATCCGGATTCTCAGGATTATTAATAGCATCCAGTTCTTCTACAAGATCATCCGGATAATTAGTAATTATAACTTTTAATGGTTTCAGAACACACATAGCACGTAAGGCGTTCCTGTTCAAATCATCTCTTATGGCATATTCAAGCAATGAAACATCGGTTAATGCATCACGCTTTGCCACACCAATAATATCTGTAAAATTCCTGATAGCTTCGGGAGTATAACCTCTTCTTCTGTAGCCACAGATAGTAGGCATTCTCGGATCATCCCAGCCATCAACATATTTTTCCTGAACCAGTTGCAGTAATTTACGTTTACTCATAACTGTATAATTCAGGTTGAGTCTCGCAAATTCAATTTGCTGCGGGTGATATACGCCCAGTTCATTTAAGAACCAATCATAAAGTGGTCTGTGGTTCTCAAATTCAAGTGTACAAATGGAATGAGTAATCCCTTCAATTGAATCTTCAATTCCATGCGCCCAATCATAGGTTGGATAAATACACCATTTGCTCCCCTGTCTATGATGGTCAGCATGAACAATTCTGTACATTATAGGGTCGCGAAGATTAAAATTCGGTGAAGCCATATCAATCTTTGCGCGTAAAGTTTTTGCCCCGTTGTCAAACTCCCCCTTTCTCATTCTTTCAAAAAGATCAAGGTTTTCTTCAACTGTCCTGTTTCTGAACGGACTTTCTTTACCTGGCTCTGATAAAGTCCCGCGGGATTCTCGTATTTCATCAGCAGATAAATCGCAGACGTATGCTTTCCCTTTTTTAATTAAGTCTACAGCATATAAATACATTTGTTCAAAATAATCAGAACCATATAAAACTCTGTCCTCAAAATCACCACCAAGCCATTTAACATCTTCAACAATTGAATCTACATACTCCTGATCTTCCTTCTCCGGATTCGTATCATCAAACCTAAGATTAAACTTACCGTTATAGTCTTTTGCAATTCCATAATTAAGACAGATTGATTTGGCATGACCAATATGAAGATATCCATTCGGTTCGGGGGGAAATCTTGTATGTACTTTACCTCCCCATTTATTAGTCAATAAATCATTATCAATAATTTCCCTGATAAAATTTGTCTTTTTAGTATTTTCGTTTGAGTTTTCATTTACCATATTGTTTTCCGATTAAATCCCATTCTTTTTCCCGTAAAAATACAAAAATGTGATTTTACAAACCAATCTTGATAATAAAACTAAATAAAACTAATTTTCATGCGAAGATAATATTATTGAAGCAAAGTTGTGACAAATGTAAAATTATCAATGATTCCAATTATACTTGTTATAAAATTCTGAATGAACTTACTATAACCTTACATTAAAACCGGGAATTATAAATTGAACGCCAGAACCGGCAGTT
>CAZIDB010000107.1:0-2112 GCA_964537965.1 uncultured Melioribacter sp.
CCGTTCAACGCATCAAATTTAACAACAGGAACATACTTCTATTCAATTAAAGCACAGCCAGTAAATGGCGAACAAGGCTTTAATACAGTAAAGAAAATGTTGCTTGTAAAGTAATAGCCCATCCCCAAGCCCCTTCCCCAAGGGAAGGGGTTTTTAAAATAAATAATTTACTAACCGTGAATGAACGAGAAACCTTCAAACTTGCCTAAATGTAGGAAGTTTTCTTATTTAGTAACCTCAAGGTTATTTATTCAAATCTGAAAAGAACCTTGAAGGTTTTTTGTCTTTATTAATTTCTTCATTTCAACTAAATTCCGGAAGCAATAAAAAATATTTTATGAAACGAACATTCATAACCTCTCTTTCCATTGTTATACTAGCATTGACGGGATATTTTCTTTTCGGTTCCTACATTAACGTTAAAAAAGAAAAGCATTGGAATTATCAACCATCAGACTGGTTCTATACACAGAGAGCTTTTCCCGAAAAGAACATTCCATTTGAAAAGTATTTTGATGCAATTAATATTAAGCGGCAGATTTTATCCAAATCAAATTTTGAAGAAACATGGGAACAGATTGGCCCGGCTAATATTGGTGGCAGAATAACTGCTTTGGTTGTAAATAAAAAAGTGAACAGAATTATTGCCGGGGCTGCTGCCGGTGGAATCTTAATTTCCTCCGATGGCGGTGAAAACTGGAAATGTACAACGGATGATTTCCCGGGCTTATCAATCGGGGCGCTAAAAGCTGATCCCAATAATCCAAATTTAATTTACTGCGGAACAGGCGAAGCAAATTCAAGCGGCGATTCCTATCCAGGGTTCGGTATGCTTAAATCAACTGATGGTGGATTGAGCTGGATAAATATTGGTTTACAGGAAACACAGCATATTGCAGAAATTGAGATACATCCTTTGAACAGCGAAGTTTTATATGTTGCCGCTACCGGCCCGCTTCATTCAAAAGATAATAACAGGGGAATTTATAAATCAACCAACGGCGGCTTAACATGGGAACAGGTTTTGTTTTTATCGGATTCAACAAGCGCGATTGATGTTGCCATAGATCCAACAAATATAAATGTTGTTTATGCTGCAATGTGGGAAAGATTAAGGAGTCCGACATTAAGAAAATTTTCAGGTCAAACATCAGGAGTTTACAAATCGACTAACGGCGGAGTTTCATGGAAATTATTATCAAGCGGATTACCGGAAGCATCAAAATATGTTGGAAGAATAAGTATTGCAGTAGCACCTTCTAATCCCGCATACATTTATGCTCTTTATAAGAATTCTACTGAAAAATATATGAGCAGCAATTTCTTCGGTGGATTTTTTAAGTCGACCGACGCGGGTGCATCCTGGAATAAAATGCCTGATGTGAAATTATCAACTGAATTTTCTGATTTCGGTTGGTACTTCGGATTAATTGAAGTAGACCCAAAAGATTACAATAAAGTATACTTAGGTGAAATTGATTTGTTAAAAACAACCGACGGCGGCAATATCTGGACAAATGTCACTAATTCATATGCGGGTTCATTTGATAAGCAACATCCCGATCAGCATGCTTTGTGGATTGATTCTGAAAATTCCAATTATCTTGTTGCCGGGAACGATGGCGGAGTTTTTACATCCTTAAATGGCGGTAGTACGTGGACTAAAGCATATAACCTTCCGATAACTCAGTTCTATGCTTCTACAATCGATTACCTGAATCCGGTAAAAAAAATTGGTGGTACACAGGATAATGGTACAGTAACTTCTTTTACAGGAAAAAATGATGAATGGAAAATGATATACGGCGGAGATGGATTCTATTGTTTGGTTGACTATTCTAATTCGAATATTGTTTACGCGGAATCTCAGTATGGAGGTCTTGTTAAAAGTACTGACGGAGGAAAAACTTTTTATTTAGGTGCATTATACGGTATAGATTATTCAGATAGACGAAACTGGTCAACTCCGGTTGCAATGGATCCGGTTGATCCGAAGATTTTATATTACGGAACATACAAACTTTACAGAACAGAAGATGGTGCGGAAAATTGGACTGCTGTCAGTGGGGATTTAACACGTGGCCAGAATGGAAGAATGGGAACAATCACTTG
>CAZIDB010000107.1:2212-15908 GCA_964537965.1 uncultured Melioribacter sp.
GGTGATGCAGGAGTTTTTTATACAACCAATTCCGGAATAGAATGGCAAGTACTTGGAAGTGGATTACCGAATTCTCCTGTGTTTGATTTAAATTATCATCAGCCTACTAAAAGATTAATTGCCGCAACTCATGGAAGATCACTTTTTGAAATTGATCTTTCCGGTTTAACAAATATTTTGCATAATGAATCCAAATTAATTTATTTTCAGTTGAAGCAAAACTTTCCCAACCCGTTTAATCCTGAAACGGTAATTAGCTGGAAGCAGCCGGTAACCGGAAATATTATTCTAACCTTATATAATTCGAATGGAGAAAAAATAGGAGATTTATTAAATAAGAATTTCGAAGCAGGAGAACATTCATTCACTTTAAATTTATCGGGCAGATTTTCTTCTTTGCCGAGCGGTGTTTATATCTACCGGCTGCAGGCAGATAAATATGTTGAATCCAAAAAGATGCTCTTGTTAAAGTAAATTTGATACTCACTCCACAGTTTCATTTAGATTTATTATTGCATCGCAGTACCTGCGGCAATTTTAGCGGGCTGTTTTCATTTAAGCTGTATATTAGAAATAGTACTCCAAGGATTAATCTGTAATTAATAAAACTATTTTTATTGGATGACAGTGTTCGAATATAAAATTTGAATTTACATTCTTACCCATTTTTCAATATCTTCCTTCCAGTTCCTGAAACTAACAACCCTTTCTGAAATATATATTTTAAGTGTTCTGAGCATTTTATGATAAATTGTATTCTTCATTTGTTAGTCCTTTCAGATATACAATTGAAGTATATATTGAACTGATACATAATTACTATTTTAATAGTAAAATCTTCTTTGTTTCAACTGTTTTATTTTTATTTAATGAAATGATATAAATTCCTGTTCCAAGTTTTTTACCGTCAAATGTAAAATTGTGGTAGCCTTCGCTAAGTATTCCTTCAAACAAATATTCTACTTTCTGACCAAGTGAATTATAAACAGAAACTGTTGCAAAACTTCTCTCTGCAATGTATACGGAAATATTTGTAACCGGATTAAAAGGATTTGGATAATTTTGTAAAAGCTGAGTCCTTGCTGGGATGTATATCTGTTCATCAACTGGTGTGGTAAGGATGTTTAATGTTACTCCTTCTTTTGCCGTATCATATGGCAGTATAACAATTGATGAACTTATTGCATCTGTGTAACCGATCTTCTGCGCAACAAGTTTAAAATTTCCGTAAGGCAGGTTTGTAATTTTAAATTCACCTTCAGGATTAAGAAAATTAAATGATATAAAATTATCATTACTAGCGGATTTGGCGAATACTACCACGTCGCTATAATTATCGGAAAGATTATCATTGATATTAATTATACCGCTTATAAATCCTGCCCCAAATGATGAATCACGTTTCAGCAGAATATTTTTACCGGGAATGTCTGCATTTACAAAAAGCGAATCAGCCTCCTGCCAGTGAATTGCGCAAGTATTTTTTTCTGAATAATAAGCAGGAATATAGTAATCAGAAAAGGCTTGTAAAAAATAATAGTTGGAATCCGGAACATTTATATGAAATTTACCTTCCGAATTTGCAATTGTTGTGTAAACTTCATCAGTTAATAAGGGCTGAACAGTTGATGCTAACTTTGAAGGATTATGTTTCCCTTTTCTAATAACAATGATTGCTCTTTTAACAGGAGCTTTTGTAAGTGAATCAAGTACGCTTCCCGATATTGAAATTCCGGTAGTGCTGTCTTCATGTAATGTTACGTTTACTTCCTTAATCGAATCCTTTTCAACACATATTTCAGCCGCACTGAACAAATCATATTCCTCGTTATAAAAAGTTGTAAGATAGGAATCTTTTGAAACTGATAATTTATAATTACCAACCGGTATTTTCTTAGAGTAACAACCATCGGCACATGAAGCGGTTGAATCAACAAGGTAACGCCCATCCTCAAAAAAATAGATCAAGGCATTTACAATTGGAGCATCATAACAATCGGTTATTTTTCCCTTAATTGTTCCGCTGAATTGATCATCATTAAAAAAATCTGTTTTAATTTTTACAATGCCAATTTCATCATGGTTTTTATCATAGACTTTAATTGTGTCTGAAGTATCTGCGCTTGTAACCAATTTATACCTGTTAAGAATGCAGTCCATCTCTAAGGTATCGCCCGGCTGCACAACAATTGGATATGTTGTGGGGATGTTATAGCGCGCATAATACAAATTCGCTTTGTAGGAAATGCTGTCTATTTCCAAAACATCACTCCCTTCATTTATTAAATATATTTTTTCCAGTCTGTTAAATACATTTTCAAAATGAATTGATTCCGGCACAATCTTTAACTTTGGTTGCGCGCAGATTACCGCATTAATAAAAAAATATAACGCTAATGATAGCTGAAGCCCTCTTTTTGTTTTCATCTGGTTAATCTATAGATTATTAGACATACTACTAGTACTTTTAATATAACAAAAGTGACATGAATAAAAACACATGACAGGCAAATTTAATTACATAAATTTCTCAAAAAAGGAGATTGATAACTTATTCCAAAACGCTAAGGCAGGGGATAGTACTGCATTCCGCAAACTATCCGGTATTATAAGACAAATTGCATTTAGTTATTTCCTTTCCAAGTACAGGCTTGGCAAATTTAACTCGGAACACGATGCCGAAGATCTTGCAAACAATGTTTTTATTGCATTTGCAGAGCAGTACCAGGATGTTGAGAATATTGAGAACTGGTTAAGAAGAGTGCTCTTCCTTTCTTTTATAAATTATTATAAAAGATCACGGTCTCAAAAGACAATTGAGTTTGATGAAAATATTTTTCTTGGGGAAAGTGAATCAAAAGCCGGAAATACAATTGATGTTGAAAAGATAGTGGGAATTCTGAATACGCTTAGCGAAGATAAACAGAATATTGTTAGAATGAGATTCTGGAAAGATCTAAAATTTGCCGAGATAGCAGAATTATTAAATAAATCCGAAGATGCAGTAAAGAAAATGTTTTACCGGACACTTGAAGAATTGAAGCAAAAATTATAAATGCATTATAAAAACATGGATTCAACCTTAAATTAAAGATGTGTCACTTTTCAGAATGGCTTTACACTAATTGAATATAAACCACAAAACGTTATGAAAAATTTTGAGTATATAATTAGTCTTATTGAAAAGAAAAATCTTACCGTAGAAGAAAGCAAAAAGCTTACAGCTTTATTAAATGAAGACCCGAACCTGAAAGAATATGTTAATATTTATAATAAAATTAAAACAGCCTACGGTAAAACCGATCACCCTAAAGCTGATTTAATTGGCGAGTATATTCTTTATAAAAACGGCTTGATAAAAGATGCCTGGAAAATCATTCCAGCTATTCCGGAAATTGAAAAACATTTAAGAGAATGCGAACAATGCCGGGAAGACTATAAATTATTTAATTCCGAGTTTGAAGCTGTAGATGCATTTGTGGGAGAGACAATTACAAGGACAGAAAAGAAATTCGTTTTTAAAAATCTCTTCTTTAATCCGTCTCTTGCTTACATTAAATATTCATTAGCTTCTGTTCTGATGGTTGGAATAATTTATTTTGTATTGTTTTTTATTTCAACCGGATCGCTTACTCCTGTACAAAAACTTGCAGGCAATTATGATGAGACCGAAAACTATGTTACAAGGGGGAGAGCCACAGATGAATTTCAAAAAAGTATGATTGCCCTGGAAAACAATGATTATAAAAGAACGATAGAATTTCTTGAACAGGATATTAAAAATAATTTTAAAGACGAAACGATTTTCTACAGCTATTACATACTTGGATTAGTTTACCTGGAAGATTCGTATGCAGATTTCTTAAACTTGTTCCCATCCTACAATAAAGATAAAGTTAACCGGGCAATTTATAACCTTAAACAATGTATTAACAAGAACAGTTCAGATGAGTTTTTAAATGTTAATTATGATGCGTTTTATTTTGTTGGGAAAGGATATCTTATGCTTGATAATAAGGAACAAGCCGCCGAATATTTCAAACTTGTGTTAAAAAATAAGGGAAGTAAATCTGAAGAGGCTATGCAAATATTAGATGAACTGGAGTGATTTATACTGTGATTGGTATTCAAAGGTTTTTGCTGATATGTGCTGTTTTTACTTTTCTGTTTTTCACTGACAGGGAAAAATCTAAACAGGAAATATTATCTCCGGTCAATTCAGCCCATGCAGAATTAGAAAATATTGATTCACTCAGAAATTCAGTAAAGAAAAACGGATTCGCTTCTTCTGCCTTAAATATATACCGAACCTTTCTTCTTAATGCAGATTATAATGCTGTTGCTGAAAAAAGTTTTCTATTGGACTTACAGGAATCGGCAGAAAAAAATTACCTGTTGGCTCTAATACTTAAAAGGCAGGGTAATTATAATGAAATGTATTCTCTGCTTGAAAGATCTCTCAGTCTGAAGCCGCAGTTTTATTCTTTCTATGATGAGCTATTAAACTCTGCATTGATTGCAAATAAAATTAGTGATCTGAAAAAAGACCAGGGAAAAATTCCCGACAAATATGTCTATTACCTAAACAGTCTTTTCAACTCGGCTGAAGGAAAATTTGAAGCGGCAGAAAATGAAATAAAAAAAGCTATTGAAAATTACCCGGATGAGTTTGAGCTTTTATATAAGCAGGCAGAAATCCTGAGAAACCTTGGCAACTATGAAAAAGCCCTGGAATCAATTAACAAGTTACTCATTAAAACCAAACAGGAAATTCCTGTTAACAGCGCATTAATTCTAAAAGCATCTCTTTATTATTTGTCGGATAAATTAATAGAGTCTAAAAAAATACTGCTTGAAGTTATTGGCAATCAGAAAAAACTGCGAGATAAATTTTTATTAGCGAAAGCATTTGTAAACCTTGGGATAATTGAAGATGATGAGAGTAATTTCGAAACAGCAAGGAAGTATTTTAACAGGGCGTTAAAAATTGCTGATGAAATAAACAATACGGAAATTAAAGCGCTTGCTTACTCCGAACTTGGTGTTTCATATTCATATACGGGTGAGCTTATTGATGCGAAAAACTCTTACCTGAAAAGTATTGATTGTTTTGAGCTGCTTAATAATAACGTTCGCCTATCTTATCTATATAGTAACCTTGGCAGAATTTACCAGAACTATTATAGCTTTACAGAAGCATTTGATGCATTTCAAAAGGGAGAAAAATTAGCAGGAGAAAATAAGAGCGCTTTAATTCAAAACCTTATTGGTCTTGCAGATATCAGTATGAACTTATCCAATTATGCACAAGCGCTTGAGTATTATAATAAAGCAAATAAACTAAACTCTGAGATAAAAACTATTTCTTTAAAAACTGAGATTGATTACGGTCTTGGTTCATTGAATTATAATTTAAACAGACCTCTCAATGCACTGAATTATTTTTACGAAGTTGAAAAAGAATATTCTAAGCAGGAAGATTATTACGGGCTGGCAGATGTGTATGATAAAATTGGTCTGGTTTATTTTAAATTGGACAGCTTAGAACTTGCAGAGAAGTATTTTAAAGAAGCGATTAAAAACTCCGAAAATATTCATAACAGCTTTGCTTTAATAAATTCTTACCTTAACCTTGCAAATATTTACTTAGAAAATAATCCCGTTAAAGCTAGAAAGATTTTAAGTGAAATGAGAATTCCGTACGATGATGCATATGCCGATTTGTTAGGTCAGAAATTTTTGATTACCGGAAAAATTGAATGCCTGCAGAAGAATTTTGTTCAGGCGCTTAAACATTTTCAGAAAGCAGATGAAATTGCAGAATCCAACAATCTGAAGGAAACACAGATTGAAATTAATTATGAAGCGGCTAAAACTTTTGAAATGATGAACGATCTCTCTAATGCTGAAAGCAAATATTTAAAAGCTATTGAGTTAATTCAAAACAGCAGCAATTCAATTTTCGGTAATGATGAACTTCAGATCGGTTATCTGTCGGAAAAAATTATTGTTTATTATTCCTTGGCAGATCTTTTTAATAAAACCGGCAGGTATGAACTTGCGATGGAAACAATTGAAAACGGGCGCGCGCGGAATACAACCCAGCATATTAAAAATCTCGGTCTCCTTTCAGCTATAAAAGACAGAGTCAAATTAAATAAACTTATTGAGCTTGACTGGGCTATAAACTCCGGCCTTTATGACGATAAAAAAGATTCACTACTAAAAGAGCTTGACAGAACCAGGCAGAAGATATTAAAAGAGAATCCAAATTCTGAAAGATTCCTGGATCAAAAAAATAATGTCAAAATAAAGGAGTATCAATCAGGTTTGAAGAAAAATGAATTTGCACTTTCACTTTATTTATCTGATTCGGCGTTATACATCTATGTGCTTGGGCAAAATTCCTTTAATCATTACCGGGTTAAATTATCTGCCGGGGAAATTCAGAATGAATTAGCGCAGATTACACCTTACTTAAAAGAGAATTCAATCCTGCAGAATAGTATGGTTAATCAGGACTTATTTGCTTTCAACGCGGTTAACAGTAATAAGTTTTACAACCTTATTTTGAAAAGAGCATTGGAGAAAATTCCGCAGGAGTCAACTTTAATATTTAGCCTGCCGCCGGAATTATCTGGTATTCCTTTTGAATTATTTGTCATGAAGTTCAGGAAAGATAAAAGTCCTTACAACTATAAGAATGCGGATTTTCTTATTTCTGATTACAATATTTCATATACATCTTCATTTAATAATTTTTTCCTCTTGAAAAAAGGACAATTTAAATTACCTGACAATACGTTGCTTATGGGTGATCCTGCAATTGAAAATAATTCATTGTTAACAGATAGAGAGGAATTGTTGAGTGATAATGTTAGTGATGAACGAAATATTAATTTATTTCCGCTTAAATATTCCAAAGATGAAATTTTGGATATTGATAAAAGTATTGACGCTTCACATATCTTTCTCTCTGATGCTGCAACTGAATCAGTTTTCAAGAAGCATTCTTCATCAAGCGGTATAATACATTTATCAACTCATTCTTTTCTTAATGATATGCAGCCGGTAATTTTTTTCTCAAATAAAAATGATAAGGAAAATGACGGTTTACTTGAATTGGGTGAAATAATGAACCTGAAGCTTAACTGTGATCTTGTGGTATTAAGTTCCTGTAATTCCGGTAGGGGAATAACAGATAAAGCCGAAGGCGTTCTTGGAATGACAAAAGCCTTTCATGGTGCCGGTGCAAAAAGCGTAGTAGTTTCTTTGTGGGATGTGAATGATAAATATACGTCTATCCTGATGAGCAGTTTTTATAAAAATTTAGCCGACGGTATGGACAAACCTTCTGCATTAAGAAAAGCCAAATTAGAAGTGATAAGAAATTATTCACCCAATCCTTATTTTTGGGCAGCATTTACCTTAAATGGAAATACGGACGGGATAAAAATCAGCGCGGCTAAGTCATATTCGTTTTACCTGCTCAGTACAATCTTTCTTTTAATAACCATCTTCATTGTATTTTCACTAAGAAAAAAATTTGCAGTGCGAAAATTTTTTACAGTTGAGGACTAAAAAAAGTCCAAAATATTCTTCTATTTTGGACAGTATTTTTATGTACTGTGAAAAACCTTCCAAAATAATCTGTTTGTAAACTGGCACAATGGTTGGGCTTTTATACAAGCTTTAATTTGAGGAGATTATGAAAAAAATCATTTTTATACTGTTAATTACAACAATTACCTGCTTTTCCCAATGGAAGAGTTTTTCGTTCAAAGTTGGAGTTTACACTCCGTATAATCTTAAAACCGGTTTTGTTTATGGTATTGATTACGGCACTTACATAAATGAAAACGTGGCTTTTATTTTCGGTGCTGATTTATATTACAAAAGCATCAGGAATGATTCATATTTAACGAGTGCAGAAAAACTTGGAGTGAAAATTAATACCGGGCAAAGGTTAAGCGAATGGGTAGGCTGGCATTTACCAATTACTGCCAAGCTTAAAGTAGAATTTCCTTTACCACACAGTCCTATTTATCCTTATGCAATTGGAGGAATTGGTTATGGAGTAACAAGAGTTTCATTTGAAACATTTAACAATACTGAACATGAATCTGAAGCGAACTCAATAACCTATAATGGTTTTGTTTGGCAGCTTGGCGGTGGAATTTTTTACAAGATTGGTTATAACTCAAATCTTGTTTTTGAAGTAATTCATAATGCAGCAGATTTTGAAAAAGAAGAACGCTATAACACTTTCTCGTCATTAAATTCATCCGGTGTTATGTTCCGCGCAGGAATTGATTTTGCCTTTTAACATATCTTTAACCTGGCTGTAATCTGCTCATATGGTTACAGCCGGGTTTTTTCTTCTCAAATAATATAAGCCCGCAGGTTATCCAGCCATTAAATACTTCTTGATTTTAACATCGTTTTGTTCTATAATATAAACGCTTCATTCAAATAATTATTAAAGGAGGCTTTATGTTAAGGAGAATTACTGTATTTCTGGGATTATTTTTTCTTATAAGCTCAACTTTTGCTCAATTAAAGGATGTTGAAAGGACTGGTGGTTATGCCCGTCTTATGGCATTAGGTAGTAATCCATATCTGCAGGATCCTACTTTAATTACAATGAACCCGGCATATGCATCCGTCTATTATGATTTTATTTGGGGAGATTTAGGGGCTACTAAAACTACATTTGGCAATGACGGAACCGGACAATTTGCAGGTTTCAATTTCAAAGTTTCTGATCAGTTCGTAATCGGAGGAATTTTAAGCCGTTCAGATTTTAACGGTTTCTCAATATCATCAACAAGACCCTGCAGCTCGCTGGTTTCTCAACTAAATAATGCTGTAACCAGTGCAAATGCAGTTGCTCCGGGTAATAACCTTGAAGTTATCGGAGCTTTAAATCTCGGTAAACTGAATATTGGTCTTGGAGTTTCTTATGCATCTACTTCAAGTGAATATACACCGGGAACAGGTGGCGGTTCTACAGAAATTAGTGCCAGCCAGATCGGTTTTAATGTAGGTGTTTTAACAAATACAAGTCTTGTAAAACTTGATGCTGGAGCTTCTGTTGTATTACCAAGCGCATCATTTACACCGGGAACAGGTTCAGAAACTTCATTCTCACAAACAATTATTCAGGCGCAGGCAAGATTATTCTACAAACTCTCACAAAAATTTGCTCTTGTTCCTTCTGTAGCTTTTTTAACATCAAGCGGTACAGCAGATATAGCTTCCGGAACAACAACAACAAATGCTGATTTGCCTTCACAAATGTTAATTGGTGTTGGCGTTGGTATTAACTACCAGGTTGGTGATGTTCTTATTGCAGGCGGACCAATGTTTATGAGAGTTTCTCAAACTTCGCCTGAAGTTGCTAATGTTACTCCAGAACTAACAAGTTCAATTACTATTTTCCCGATGTGGAATCTTGGACTTGAATGGCAGATTGCCGATTGGTTGGTTGGTCGCTTAGGTTATGTTGCAATAGATGGGCATACTTCAGTTGAATCAACCAATGCAACCGATTCCAAAAAGATTGATGAAACAATTCAATCACTTGAGTATCTTGGAACAATGTATACAAGCGGCATTCCAAACCGTGCAACAGTTGGTTTAGGATTTAAGATTGGTAACCTTTCACTTGATGCAACAGTGAATACAGATATTTTACGTCAGGGACTTGCTAACTTAGGTAATTCAGGAGCAGGTGCAACGTTTGGATATCTGTCTGTTAGTTACGGATTTTAGTTCTTCGAAATAAAAAATTTCAAAAAGGCATTCTGAAATGAATGCCTTTTTTATAATCTTACCGAAGCAATCGTCTGGGCATATAGATCTTTATAGTTAAGAATAAACTCGCCAAGTTCTTCAAGGTTGCTGAATTTTAAAGTCTCAATTATCGATTCATCAAGAGTTAACTCCGGTCCGTAATTAAAACTGCCCATTTTATGGAACTGGGCCATATAATCTGCAAGGTGAACAATAGCAGTTATTGTTTTATATGCTTGGGCATTTACCGGTTGATGATGATAGCTTATCGGCGATATTAAAGTCTCGGGGAGATTCCATTTAACCGCTAAGTATCCGCCAATATCCTGATGGGTTAAACCAAGTACTTCCATTTCGGCATCAAGAAGAAACATATTTTCTTTTTTTACAAGCTCAATTATTTCAATAAACTTGGGATGTAAAAATTTGTGTATTATCTGTATGCCTATATCGTGTAAAATTCCGGCAACAAACGCATCGCTGCCAATATCAAGGTATCCAAGGTTATGTGAAATACTTTTGGCAGCTGTTCCAACAACCAAAGAGTGAAACCAGAATTCTTCCTGGTTAAAATATTTATCCGTAGTTACTTTCATTGTATCGGCAAGAGAAATAGCGGTTACTATATCGCTCATTTCCTTATAACCAAGTACAACTATTGCAAACTCAAGTGAAGTAACTTTCCGTTGTAAACCGTACATAGGAGAATTTGCTATTGATAAAACTTTTGCTGTCAATCCCTGATCCCTGCCAATTTCAGCAGATAAGGAATATGTTGATATTGCCGGATCACTTAACATTTTTGTTACATTAAAAACCACTTTAGGGATCATCGGTAGATTTTTTATGCTGCTCAGAAGATTTAATGTATTTTCTTTTTTCTGGATTTGATTCAAATTGCCATTCATCTTTATTTTATCCAAAATTTACATTTGGTTGCCAAAACTCTAATTACTATTATAACGATGATAAATATAAAACTTTCTTTCGTTTTTTCAATAGGATAACTTAATTATCGTGACGTCGAAAACGCTGATTTTCTTATTGTTTATTTCAGCCGGTAATCCATTTACCGGTGCGCAAAATCAAAGACTTTCTAGGGTTTTGGATTTAGAATTTTTACTTTCAGATCAGTTTGATAATCCTGATGATTCCTCTCTTGTTATAATCAGAAAATATGTCGAAGCAATCGGCGGTAAAGAAAATCTGCTAAAAATTAAAAACAGGACAATTAATTTAACTACTGAAGTTGAAGGTGTGGCCGGTAATATTTCTATTTACCAGAAATACCCGGATAAACTTTTACAGGTAAATTCTGTAAATGGAATTGAGCAGAAAATTATTTTTAACGGTTCAAAAGGATTCCAGGTTTCTGATCTGGGAACGAAAGAATTAACCGGGGAATTACTGAATCAACTAAAAGTGGATGCGCTTTTTAATTTTATACTTGATTTTCCGGAGGCCGGCATTAAAGCAACATATGGCGGAATTGAAAAAATTAAAGGTAGAGAAGCTTTTAGAATCAGATTTGCCTTGCCGGATTCTACCATAATGCTTGAATATTTTGATGTTGAAACCGGGTTAAAAATAAGGCAGATAAAAAATTTCAGAAGTAATGATATCGTCATTCAACAAATCTCGGATTTTACCGATTATAGATTGATAGATGGAGTTAAATATCCTTTCAGGATTGAACAGGAATTTGGCCCGCTGAAATCTGTGATGGAAGTAAGTTCAATTAAAGTCAATCAGAATTTTGATGATGAAATCTTTGAGCCCAAATAATTATTTGCTTAAATTTTGTCCTCAATTTTTGAAATAATTAGTCTGGAAAAATGAGTAATAAAAAATATTCTGCTATTGTATTTGATCTCGGAAATGTTCTGATCCCGTTTGATTATAATCTTTTTATTAACAGGTTGAATAACATCAAACTAAATCTTGGTAAAGATTTTATGGATTTTTATGTTAAGAACTATCATATACATCGCAGCTTTGAAAAAGGATTGTTAGAACGAAAAGATTTTATTGCAAAGATGCTTGAAGTATGTGAGAACAGGATTGATGAGCCGACATTTTGTAAATACTTCTCGGAAATTTTTTCTGTTAATGAAGATACAGTCAGTCTTCTTCCGGCATTGAAGAAGAATTACAAACTCTTTCTTCTCTCAAATACAAATTCAATCCATAAGGAATTTGGCTACCAGCATTATGATTTCCTAAAATATTTTGATAAACTATTTTTATCTCACGAAGTTGGAGCAATTAAACCGGAACCGGAATTTTATAGGGCAGTAGAAAATTACAGCGGCATCCCCGGCAGTGAATTAATCTTTATAGACGATATTGAAAATTATGCGCAGGGAGCTAAAGATATTGGCTGGGATGCAATAACTTTTCAAAACCATTCCCAGCTTACGGAGGAGTTTGATAAACGCGGAATAATTTATAAATAATTGATTCGATTCTTTCGTTAATTATATTTTGTCATGAAACCTGGTATCAAAAAAAATATAGCGGTAATCTTTCCAGTCATTCTGGTATTAATTAGTTTAGTACTGTTTAATGATTGTTCAAGGGAAAAATCTTTAAGCAGGCAACAACTTGATTCAATAAAAGCATCAAGGAAAGATTCACTTAAAGCAAAAGCACTTAAGGATTCTATTCTTAAATACAAACCTAAGCACCCAATTCTTTATTCCATTCTTAAAGTGAAAGGAAGAAGTACCGCATATACGCTGGATTCTAAATACGGAAGAGCCGGCAGAGAAACCATTCTTGCAATCAACAGGATAGATTCAAGAAATTTACGCCGCGGGGATTCCATTGTAATCCCGGATAGAATCTTACCGCTTATTTCGTATTCGCCTTATCCTTTTGTTATCGAAAGGGCAAGGTCAGTGAAGAAATTAATTATTCTTTCAAGAACAATTCAGGCATTTGCAGCTTACGAAAACGGTGTGCTTATAAAATGGGGACCAACAAGCACAGGTAGTAAAAGTAAACCAACACCGGAAGGTTTGTTTGGTTTAAATTGGAAAAAGGAAAAGACAACAAGTACAATTGATTCATCATGGATTCTTCCTTTCTATTTTAATTTTGAAAACTTTGAAGGTGCAGCTTTTCATCAATATGAGTTGCCCGGTTATCCTGCCAGTCATGCCTGTGTAAGATTACTTGAGCACGATGCAAAATGGATTTATAATTGGGGGCAGCAATGGCTCGTATCAAATGATGGCGAAGATGTTGTAGCTTATGGCACACCTGTAATTGTATTTGATGATTATGATTTTGGTGAAACTCCTCCCTGGAAATTTCTGCCCCAGAATCCGGATATTGTTACAATAACTGATGAACAAGTTGATGACTTAATGGATGACTACCTTGAAATTATTCTTGCAAGGCAGGTAAAACGCGCAGAGATAATTGCTGAAAGAGAAAATAAAAAAGAAGCTAAGAAGAAAGGTTAATTAATCAGGCAGCAGGTTAATTCATCCTGCCGCCTGAATCTTTTTTATTTCGTTAACTCAAACTCTTTTGATATTTGGGTTGATTGATTAGCAAGTTCATCTTTTATATTGAAAACTACTTTGTATTTACCAGCTTCATTTTTAGTATCAAGATTAAACTGAGCTTCAACAGGTATATCGGAAAACTCTTCCATATTTTCTTCATCGAGCGTATCTTTTGCCAAACCTTTAATTGTTTCACCTTTCGGATTAACCAGATCAATTGAATAAGAAAGTTTTGCAATGAAAGTTTCGTTTTCTTTGTTCTGCTTAAAACCTTTAATTCTTACCGTAGCAGTTACTTCCCAGCCTTCAGGTAAGCTATAAGCAAAAGCTTCAGGACTAAAAGCCTGCAGCTTGACCTCTTCCTTTTTGCCGCAGGAAGTAAGAAG
>CAZIDB010000108.1:0-15837 GCA_964537965.1 uncultured Melioribacter sp.
CAGAAATAAAGAGAATTATTTTAATCTAGCCCTGGGATTAATCCCAGGGCTATGTTTAATGGTTATTACTTATTTCTCGTCAATCTCAAAATCAGGATAAATATCTACCGGCAGATCAGATAATTTAGCGCGGAGGTTTTCAAGTGAAGGAGAACTAACTGCGTACTTTGCAATTAAAGCTTTTGAACCTTCATAATCTCCGGTTGCCTGTATTGTAAGAATTTTATTTGCAAGTTCTTTTAAAGCTGGATAGACTTTATCGAAATCCACTTTAACTTTTTCCGTATTCGCATCGTAAATGTATCCACCTTTTTCCAAAAGGAAATTATAAATAATTGCATTACCACCGCCATGCGCTTCGTTAATACCAAATCTAACGGAACGGAAAATTCCTGCAAGAAATGTTGCCCAGGTCTCGTTAACGGATTTTTCAGGATATTCACCCTTGGTTACCATAAAAATGTTGTTGTACATTCCAAGAACATCCGCTTTGCACTCTTCAATCTTGGAGTAGGTTTCTTTCAGTTCTTTTTTAACTTCTGTTTTTTGCCCGTTAACTTCAATAAAGCCGGGACCAATTCCGTGCGACATTTCATGCATTAAGGTATGATTAAAGAATGCATCAAAAGTAACATACTTAAGCTGGTTTTCATCCAATACAATTTCTGCAATAGGTTTAAGCAGCTTTTCAAACTTTGCTTCGTGAATGTTTTTAAGCATTACTTTTTTAGAACCTTTGGCAGCGCGTACTCTTTCATCATTAGGTAAATTAAATGCTAAAGTTTGTACTCCCGCTTTTGTATCACCTGCAGAGAAAACCTGGTTAACTACAACAATAGGTGACTCGCTACCGCGTTCAAAGGTTTTATATTTATCTTCAATCGGAAGATTTTTTTCAAGGTCAGTTAAATAAGCTGCAAACTTTTCAAGCTTTTTGGATTCAACAGGATCTTTAATTGTAAGAAATGCTTCGAACGAAGCTTTGTAGTTGAATATCTCATCTTCATAAACTTCGTACGGACCAATAATAAATTCAATCTTGTTGTCCTTCAAATCCATCCACGCCATATCGCTTTCGTAATAATCATTTGTTTCAAACGCTTTGGCGCGCAGCTCAAGATATTTTCTTAATGATGGGTTATCACAATATTCAGAGGCTTCTCTTAAGAATACGGCTGCTTTACTTAATTTGTCGCTGTAAAATTCAGAATAGGGAATAGCATTCAGTTTACTATCTTTTCTTCTGATTACTGAAAATTCAGAGGTAAATAAATCTTTGTCATTAGGATTATTTTTTATCCAGTTTTCAAATTCTTCCTTGGTCATGTCTTCGGGATAAAAATTTGCGCCTTCCGGTTTCTTTGATGTTCCGTAAAAACATTTGTTGTGATTTATCCTGTCAAACGGACCGAAATTCATTTTAAAGAAACGGTAGATTAATTTAGAATTCTCATCATTCTTGTTCTTCAGTTCAGCTTTAATATAATTATTCTTTGAATAGACCTGTTCTAAAAAAATCTCATCAATAATTTTACAAGCCTGGTACAATTTATCGATGACAATTTTTTCTCTTTCATCAAGGAGATTTTTATCGTATTTAATTTTTGTAACTGAATACTGAGAAAGTAATTGTTTTATTTCTGCGTTGTTCATCTCTTGTCCAAAATAGTTGTTGAATGAAGCTAAAACCGCAATTACCGCTAATAAAAGTTTTTTGAGTAGCATAAAATTTTCCTTTTTGCCGTTAGACTGATTCTCTTTTGTCAAAATATAATTAAAAAACAGAAGTTAAGTAATGGAGTGTCTAATCTGAAAATAAGAAGTGTATATTAAAATCGACAAGTGGCAAATAACGGAGATGAAAATTGACCCAAAACCGTTAAAACTTTCTGGCATTTGCTTTGTTCTAATAATTGAAAGACTAAACAAGAGGTGATGCAATGAAAAAGTTAATGTTAGTATCCGCAATCTTAATGCTGGTTTTAGTAATTAAAACCGAAGCTTTCACAAGACATAATGGTGTCGATTTCAATTTCTTTTATTCTTCTCTATCACCTTACGGTGAATGGGTTGAAATAGATTATGATGTTTACGCATGGCGCCCGGTTGGAGTAAGACATCACTGGAGGCCTTATTCTGATGGCAGATGGGTATGGACAAATCATGGCTGGTACTGGGATTCATACGAACCATTTGGCTGGGCTACTTTCCACTACGGAAGATGGTATTATGATGAATACTACGGCTGGATGTGGTTACCTGATAATGAATGGGGACCTGCATGGGTTGACTGGAGATATGATGATGATTATATCGGTTGGTCTCCTTTACCACCATACGCTCATTTTGGAATTGATTTCGGTATTCACTTTTCAATTGATTGGTATGCTCCAGTACATTACTGGAATTTCGTAAGATACAATCATTTCTGTGGTCACAATGTTCACACTTATATTGTTGCAGATAAATACAGAAACGATATTTACAAGCATACAAAGTACAGAAATGATTATGGCTACCGTGATGGAAGAGTAATAAACCGTGGTGTTGACAGAGATTTTGTTGAGCGAAGATCAGGAAGCAGAATTACCGAAAGAGAATTGGTTTCTACAACGCGATTAAGAGATGATAATGGCAACAGAAGCAGGGATAGCAGAGTTGAAGTTTACAGGCCGTCTGATGAAGACGTAAAGAGAACCAGGAATATTGATAAGTTTGAAATAAGAAAAAGTGAAAGAACAACTAATCTTGATTTGAAGAAAGTTGAAAAGAACAGAATCGTTAGACCTGATAACAAAACTTCTGAAAGAGTTATTATAAATAAGGAAAACAGGAATACGGAAACTCTGAAAAGAAACGATGAGAAAAAGGTAAATACAGAAAGAAATATTATCAGGAACGAAGAACGAACAATAAATAAAAACAACGAAGTAAGAATTGAGAAAAAGAATAATCCTGAAAACAGAACGATTAACAGACCTGGTAACAATGAGACAAAGAGTGATTCAAGGAATTTTAACGTAGATAAATCTCAGAATGAAAGCAGAAAGATTGAGAAAAGAAGTAGTGAGAGTAATCGTAATGAAAACAGATCAATTGAAAAAAGAAACACTGAAATAAAGCGTAATGAAACCAGGAATGTTGAACGTTCAACTAATAATTCGAGATCAAACAATTCCAACAGGGATGAGAAATCAAAAACCAGAAGCAGATAAGTATAATCTCATGTTACTGCCTAAAGGACTCTGCCCTAAAAAAGCAGAGTCTTTTTTTTATTACTCAAAAGGTTTTAATCGATCTTTTTTAAAATCAGGTCTGTAATAATCAAAACTTTCCATTTCCTGTACCCAGCCGTTTTTAAGATTATACTTTTCAAGAAACTCCAACGCTCTGTTATATTCTGATTGACGCAAAGGCCGGCTTATCAATTCATATTTATCTGCTTTATTTGTCGGGTAGTACTGTGACATTAATGAGATGTGAACATTGCAGCTAAGTTCTTCAGCAATAAATTTAAAAACCTGTTCTGTTTCAGATAAATCATTTGGCAAAACAAGATGACGAATAATTAATCCGCGTGTTACAACTTCGTCTTTATATGTAAGTGTATCACCAACCTGTCTGAACATTTCTTTTACAGCCATTTTAGCTTTGTCAAAATACTCATCAATTTTGGAATATGTTTTAGCGTATACGTTATTACCATATTTCAAATCTGGTAGATAAATATCTACTATTCCATCAAAAAGTTTCAGCATTTCAACTGAATCATATCCATTGGAATTGTAAATGATTGGAATTGTCAATCCATTCTTAGCAGCAATATAAATTGATTTCAGAATCTGCGGAGTAAAGTGAGATGGTGATACTAATCCGATATTATGACTTCCGCGTTTTTGAAGTTCGAGCATTATTTCTGCAAGCCGCTCAAAACTTACGGAATGTTTTTTCTCCTCCTCATAGTTCTGGCTTATTTCAAAATTCTGACAATACTGGCATCGTAAATTACAGTTACCAAAAAAAATATTACCGGCGCCTTTAGTTCCTGAAAGAACCGGTTCTTCACCATGATGTAAAGTGTATGATGAAACGATCGGCAAATAACCGCTGAAACAGAATCCGTATTCATCAATAATACGGTTGGCAGCACATTCGTGAGGGCAGCTTCTGCATTCAGCAAGTAAATTATCCGCAAGATCAGCTCTTCGTTTTAATTCACCGGATTCTAATAAATTCAAATATGAAGCATTTATCATTTAATTTTTCATTTTAAAGTTCAATTAAAAATTACTAAAAAAATTCTATATGATAATTCCAGTGCAAATAAAAATAAATTTCCTCATTAAAAAGTTTTTCTTAATTTTCTCACGCAAGTTTAAGAATCTTGTGCTTATTAGGAATTTACAACGAGGAGATCATATTTTATGAAACGAATATTATTGCTCTTACTGCTTTGTATTCAGGTCATTTCTTTTGCCCAGCAAATTACTGTGTTGGAAACATCAGAAGTAACGGCTCTAAATGGAAATGAAAGTTACTATCCGAAACTGAACTACGATAATTCTAAATTGTTTTTTACTACGGCAAATTTCAAGGGATTATATTCTCTTGATTTAGCTTCAGGTAAAACTGAAACAATTACTGAAAATCCGGGCGCAGGTTATGAGTTTACATTTACCGATAAAAATCATGTCATATACAGGATAAATAAATTTGATGAATCAGGTTTAAAAAGAACTCAATTTCTTATCGATAAAAATCTTGAACAAAACGAAGAAATTACTTTAGCAGAGGGAAAAGATTTATCTACTCCCCAGGCATTGAATTCAGATCAATTAGTTTATTCTGTAAACGGAAAGATTTCCTCTTCAGGAAATTCTTCATTATCTAAAAATGCTGATGCGCTTTCTGTTCCGGCTGTTTTTGTTGAGAATACAAAAATTGTTTTATGGAATAACGGAACTAGCAAAGTATTAGATCCGGTTGAGGAAGGAAATTATATATGGGTTTCTTTATCCCCGGATAAAACAAAGATATTATTTACATCAGCAGGCAAAGGAACATTCATCTCTGATCTTAATGGAAATATTTTATTTGAGCTTGGTTATGCAAATGCCCCCAAATGGTCTCCAGATGGCAATTGGATTCTGTATATGGTTGATAAGGATAACGGCAGGCAGGTAACTTATTCAGATATTTTTATCACTTCGTTTGATGGTAAAAATAAGTACCAGTTAACGAAAACTGAAAATGTTTTTGAGATGTATCCGGAATGGTCGCAGGATATGAGTATAGTTGTCTGCCATAGTGATGATGGTAGAATCTTTATGACTAAATTGAAAATTGAGGAGTAAGATAGAAATGAGAAAAAGTATAATATTAGCTTTGGTTTTTTCAGTACTGAATATAATTTACGCTCAGGACCTTACAGGAATTAAAATCTGCTTAAATCCGGGGCACGGCGGATATGATTCAAATGATCGTTACATATCAGCAACAGGTTTCTGGGAATCAGAAGGAAATCTTACAAAAGGACTTTACCTGAGAGATATACTCCAGAGTCATGGTGCAACAATAGTTATGAGCCGTACAAAAAATACAACGGCAGATGATTTGCCTCTTTCACAAATTGTTGCAATTGCAAATTCGAATAACGTAGATTACATGCATTCAATTCATAGCAACGCATATGATACTAAATCAAATTACACTTTAATTTTGTATCAGGGAACAACAGCTACACCAACATATCCCGGTTCTGCTACTATGGCAAATTATATGGTTGATCAGATTTATAATACCGACCGTACTACAAAAAAAATAATTGCCGGTGATTTTGATTTTTACGGAACAGGTCAACCTTATCTTGGTGTGTTTAAGGGATTGACAATGCCGCATACTTTGTCGGAAGGTTCATTCCATGATTATGTTCCGGAATCTTTCAGGTTGTGCAATGAGGTTTATCTTCATAATGAAGCATGGGCAATTGCACGCTCATTTCTTTCATATTGGGGTAAGGAACCATTTTCAACAGGAATTATTGCTGGCTTAGTAAGAGATAAATCCTTAAAGGTTGATTATTATTATATTCCTACGGCAAGAACCGGTTCCGAATCCTTAAAACCTTTGAACAATATTAAAGTTACACTTCAACCGGGAAATAAAATATATAATGGAGATGAGCATAATAACGGATTCTTTATGTTTGACAGCCTTCAGCCCGGAACATATACAGTTTATACAGAAGCTCAAAACTACTATCGTGATTCCGTAACAGTAACAGTTGTAGCTAACAAAGTTGTTTTTGCAGATAAATATTTACAGTATGATACTACAAGTGCGCCTGTTATTTTATCAACTACTCCATTAGATAATGCAACAAACTTTAAAACCATTGATCCAATTATAATTCAATTTAATAAAAGTATGAATCCTGCATCCTTTACATCGGCGTTTTCATTGCAGCCGGCAGTTGATGGTAGTATGAACTGGGGAGATGATAACAGGAAGTTAGTATTTCAGCCAAGCACACCTTTGGAAACTAATAAAACTTATACTGTTTCTATTACCAAGGATGCTTTAAGTGAATGGAATGTTCCTGTTGGAGTAGATTATTCTTTTAGTTTTACAACTAATGATCGTAATAAATGTTCTGTGGTTGGAACTTACCCTGAAGCAGGTGAGCAGGACATAAGCACTTCCGTACAATTTCAAGTTATTGTTGATGCTGCCGTCTCAACTTCGTTATCAAGTTTCGAGTTACTTGATGGTCTTAATAATGAATTAACTCTTAAAAATCTAAAAGCAACAACAGCTAATGGTTTAGGATACATTGTAATTGAACCATCAGCTTTATTAGCAGAAAATTCAAATTATAGTTTATTAGTTCTTCCATCCTTAAAAGATGCAAGTGGTTACCCATTAGGTGATACTGTAAAAATAAATTTCAGAACTATCAGCGAAAGTTACATTTCCGGTTCAATTGTGGACAGCTTTGAAGTGCTTGGTTCCTGGAATGATGCAAAGAAAGGTGCAGGATCTACCGGTATTGATACCGTTGCTTCAACATTCAAATTGACCTATAGTAAATATTACAGGGGAAAATATTCTGCACGTTTAGCTTATTCATTTAAAAATAATTCTGATGGAGTTTGCCAGTATTATAATTCCGATAAATTTAATCTTGGCACTAATCAATCCGAATTCGGAATCTGGATATATGGTGACCTTAGCAAAAATATCTTAGAGTATTGGTTTTCTTATGACGGCAGAAATGAATCCAGAATTTTAGTTGATACAATTAATTGGTCAGGATGGAAACTTAAAAGAATCAAGTTGTCTGAGGTTCCCGGTACTGGTGAAAAGTTATTCCATAGTATTGTAATCAGGCAGGCGGCTGACGGATTGAGATCAAGTGTATTATATGCAGATGATGCTCAATACAATATAGTTGTTCCTGTTTTGGATGATGTTACCGGAAGAAATATGAATTACTCGCTTCATCAGAATTATCCGAATCCTTTTAACCCTTCAACTGTAATTTCATATTCATTAAAGGAAAAAGGTCATGTTTCCTTAAAAGTATATGATACAATTGGAAAAGAGGTAATGTCGCTTGTTAATGAAGAAAAATCTGCGGGCACTTATGATGTTACTTTTGATGCTCGTAATTTAACAAGTGGGATTTATTTATACAAGCTTGAATGTAACGGAGTTGTATTATCAAGAAAAATGATTTTAATAAAATAATTTTCAACGTTGAATTTTTATTTCGAACAGTTTAAATTACTCATAGAAATTATTTGGTGAAAATACTGATCGGGATTTTTTGTATACTTTAACCGGGATATTTGTTTTAATAAGTTGCTTTTGTTTAAAAGTAATTAAGCAGAAAATCTATTAAGCAAGGAAATGAATAATGAAAGTATATTTCTTATTTAAACTAAAAAATGAAGATTACACTTGCAGCTATATATTTAATGAAGAGCATTCAAAAGTTTTCAGCTATTCGTACGATGAAGACTATATTGTAAAGTCTGAAGAGTCTAATTATAAAAAACTTGAAGATGTAGAAACTGCTTTTTCCAGGACGTCAAAATCAAAAAAATCTAAAGATGCGAATACACTTTTAGAGAAAAAAGATTTCCCGGATATAAAACATGCACTGTTTTTCCTTGAAGGAAACCATGACGATTTCAAAGCTGGAATTCAGTCAAGGAAAAAACTCCCGAAGATTATTACTCCTTACGAGATGGACTTTGAAGAAAGCGATGAATTTGAAAACCTGAAAGATGATGATCTTGAAGTTGAAGCCGGAGAAGATAATTTGTTTAAGGAGTTTAAAGATTTTGGTGATGAGGAAGATGAGAGTACTGACGACTTTGATGACGATGATGATTTATACCGGTAAAATTTTTTTGCCGGTATTATTCCCGTTTTAACTTCCGGAACAATAATCTGTATAACTAAGCAATCAATGATTGTATTCATTCAATAAAGATATACCGTAATGATTAAATTTATTTTCAAACGCTCTTTCCTGGTAGATTATTTTTTTATTACCATTGGAGCAGCTATAATGGCAATAGGCATCGGTGTATTTTTAGTTGATGCCCAGGTTGTTCCCGGTGGAGTCAGCGGTTTATCTATGGCCTTA
The DNA here is from genome assembly GCA_964537965.1 of uncultured Melioribacter sp. Lineage (GTDB taxonomy): Bacteria > Bacteroidota > Ignavibacteria > Ignavibacteriales > SURF-24 > SURF-24. The sequence goes on from CAZIDB010000108.1 coordinate 8,657, forward strand.
CATTATCTGTCTAACCGTACTATACCTGTTGGATTGTTAATCTGGTTATTAAATATTCCGTTGTTTTTCTGGGGATTAAAAGAGCTTGGAAAAAAATTTGGATTGAGGACTTTTTACGGTTTCTCATTAAACGCATTCTTTATAGATTTTTTCCGTGGCTCTATACCCGGATTTCATTTTATACGGTTGCAGGACACGCAAACAGTAAAGGATTTGTTTCAGCATGATTTTCTTTTCCTTATTCTTATTGGTTCTTTGATGCTTGGAATTGGTCTTGGAATTATTTTCAAATTTAAAGGAAGCACTGCCGGTTCAGATATTGTCGCCGCTATTATGCAAAAACGGTTCGGATTAAAACCCGGACAGGCAATTATGTTTATTGATTTTTTTGTTATTGCATTAGCAGGTTTGATAATTGAGGTAAAAGATTTATCACCAGACAAACCGGCTATGTCGTTAACCTTATATGCTTTATTTCTTCTCCTTGTTTCAAGTAAAATTGTTGATGTAATAATTGACGGTTTCGATTACGCAAGGATGGCGTTTATTATATCGGAGAAAAACGATGAAATAGCAAAGGCAATTATGAATGAGTTGAGCCGGGGAGCTACAGGTTTGCGTGCCCACGGCTTATATAGAAATATCGACAGAGAAATTTTAGTTTCGGTTGTCACTTTACGGGAAGTTGGGCAACTAATAGACATAATAAAGGAAATCGATTCTGAGGCCTTTGTTATAATAAGTAATGTACATGAAGTATTAGGTGAGGGGTTCCGCAGGAGAATTTAAATTATCTGCAACCTTTTTCCATTTAAAACTTCAAATAATCTATAAATAAATCAGGAATAATAAATCATTTGATTTAGAAAATTAACATATGTGCCAGCAAAGGGGTTTGCCATGAAAGATTTCTATTAACTAATAAACCGGAGGTCTTAATGCAAATGCTACTTAAAGGCATGGCTATAATAAATATACTTTTTCTAACAAATTTTAATTTATTAGCCCAAAATTTTAATTACACACAAAGTTTCGAATCATCCAATCCATTTGTATTTCAAACTTCTAACGCTTCGTATACAATTAATTATTTTGGTCCTTCAACAGACAGGGCAGTTGATGGCACCAAATCCTTAAAAGTGGATATATCAGTTAATGGTAGCGGCACAAAGGAATGTTATTATTACTGGACTTTGCCAGTTTCAACAAACCTAATTGGAGATATGAATTTCTCTGCTTACCTGTGGATGAGCAGCGAAACTGCAAAATATGTAAAGCTTGGCTATCATTATAAATTTCCGCCAACAAATCTTGAGAGAACCCCTAATCCCCCTGCAGTAACCGGGTATTCAACCTGGTTCCAGCAAAAAACTATTCTCTCCGATGACATAATTTATCATGCAGATTATTTTTCACACAATAGAATTTATGGCTCTACTTATGATGATTTTGGAAGAGAGCTTAATTACCTTCACCTTATGATAAAAGCAGTCGGTGCAAAAAGATTAGTTTTCTATATCGATAAAATAGAGATTAAGGGAAATGTACTAACACCATCTACATATCTTTCTTCTTATACTTCTGCCTGGTCAAAATTTCAGATAAAGTTAGCAGAAAAAGTTGCTTTAAGACATGATATTAATAATTTATTACCTGCAATTCCAAGTACAAGTGGATTAACCTTAACAACAAAAGCAGTTGAATATCTTACCAAGGCAACAGATGCTAAAACAAAAATTGCTTCTTACTTTACCCAGGTTGATGGTAAAACTTTTTTTTCTCCTCCTATAATGGATTCGCTTGATCTCTATCTTGGTTTGTATCCAAGCTATGTAAATCTTCTTAAAATTGAATTGGAAAATCCCGGTGGCAGGGTATCTCTGTTTGAGATTAATCCGACAAAATATAACCGGTTAACAGGTACAAATTTTCCGGAGAATTTAATAACAACTACAAGATTATACGCGAGAGTTACTCCTGGTGAATTTGAACCATTGTCACTGTTCCTTAGGGCTAGAAATAAATTAACAAATGTAAGAGTAGCCATATCAGGTTTAAGCGGCAGCGGTGGTACAATTCCGGCCTCTGCTTTAACAGCTTACATTGCTAAAGTCTGGTATCAGAATGGTTATGATATTAACGGGCGAACCGGTAAATGGTTTACTCAGGAATTATTAATTAAAGATGATGCACTTATTAAAGTTGATGAAACTGCAGGAACAAACTCACTATTGGTTACCAAGACTGACGGAACAAAAGCTTATTATATTATAAGCAATTCAACAACGTCACTTCCATCGGGCGCTAAAATTACAGATGCTACAACTCTTCAACCGTTTACATTAAACGCCAACAGGAATCAACAACTTTGGTTTACACTTAAGGTCCCGGAAACAGCACTGGCTGGGACATATACCGGAAAAATAACTTTAACTGCAGATGAAGGTAGTGTAGGTTCAGTTGATATTGAGATTGAAGTTTTGCCATTTAAACTTGATGAATCAAGGATGACAAATTCAATTTATTACCACGGATATATTGATGATTATGCGGCATCAAGATACCCGTTTACTTCATTTCAGAAAACTTCAAATCAATATTTAATTGAAATGACAGATATGAAGGAACATGGAATTTTATATCCTTCTACATATCAAAGCTATGGAAGTATTGGCAGAGATCTTACGGTAAGGAACCAGGTTGGATTACCTAAAGATAAAATTTATATAATGTCGTTCGAAACCGGTACACCAACTACAACAACCGCATTGAATAACCTGAAAAATACTGTTACTTCCTGGAAGAATAAAGTTGCCCAGTATGGTTATTCCAATCCATATTTTTATGGTGTGGATGAAGCAGTTGGTGATGTTCTTTTAGCAGAGCGTGCAGGCTGGCAGGCAATACATGAAACAGGTAATAAAGTTTTTGCCGCAGGTTATTATAAACATCACGATGTTGTTGGCGATCTGCTTGATTGTGCTGTTATTCAACCTGATCCAAGACGAGAGCAGGCAGATCTTTGGCATAACTCCGGTAAGATAATTCTTAATTACCATAATCCGATGGTGGGTGTCGAAGATCCTGAAATCTACAGGAAGAATTATGGTTACGTTCTATGGAAAGCCGGTTATGATGGTTTTATGAATTATGCTTACCAGAGACAATACGGACATATATGGAATGACTTTGATCCCGAAGCTACACAACCTCATCCGTATAGAGATCATTGTTTTACTTACCCGATTACCAATGGTGTTATTGGTACAATTCAATGGGAAGGAATGCGTGAAGCCTATGATGATATGAGATATCTTTCCACTTTGCTAAATAAAATGGATGCGCTTAAAGCTAAAGGAACGGACATTTCATATTACCAGAATTTTATCAATTCAATTGATCCTTCAATGCAGGATGCTGATGATATTCGTTCGGACATTATAGACAAAATACTTCAGATAAACAGCGCCGGCGGAGGTGGAAACACCGGCGGTGATAATTCCGGCACTTCTTTGCTGGCTATTTCCAGCGCGGGTTTATTTACTCCGACGAGTATTAGATTAACTTTTAACGAAGGTGTTTCCAATGATGCTTTAACAGTCTCAAACTATACTTTTTCAAATGGAATATCTGCATCTGCTGTTCAACTTAGTTCAGATAAAAAGCACGTTACTTTAACTACAACTGCACATACGCTTTATAGCAATTATACTGTAACAATTAAAAACATAAAAGATCTTAACGGTCTTTCTGTCCCTTCAACAGGAATTACATTCCAGTATACTTACACTGATAAGGTAGTGAGGTTTGCAGAAGAGGGTGCAAGAAACAGTACAGCGTTGTTAAAAACAAAGGTTGGTTCATTTGGTAGTAATGTAGTGTATTGTATTTCAACTACCGGCACTTTAACTTTTAACGTTTATATTCCAAAATCATCTAACTGGTATGCCTGGGGCAGATTCTTTTTTGAAGGAACGGATAATGCTCCAAATTCTTTTTATATCAAAGTAGATAACGGTACTACTTTCCAGTTTGGAAACAATAAGGATTTGTTTAACAAGTGGCATTGGGGTTCCGATGGAACAGTGCAACATGGAACTGTTATACCATTAAAACTTGGCAGCATTTCTGCCGGAAACCACACTATAACTATTTCAGGCAGAGAGGTCAGCTCAACAGTAATGATTGATATGCTGCTGCTTTCACCGGATGCTTCATTCATTCCGACTGATAATAACGTTCAGTTATTTAAATCCGGAAATGAATTTGCAGTAGATAAAATTGAGATACCAACTGAGTACCAGTTAATTCAGAATTATCCGAATCCGTTTAATCCAACAACAAGAATAAAATACGCTTTACCTGAAGATGGTTTTGTAAGCCTTAAGGTATTTGATATACTTGGCAGGGAAGTAGCAACCCTTGTTGATGAAAACATGACTGCGGGATATTATGAAACTGAGTTCTCCGCCAAAGGCGGATCCGCCTCTGGCGGAAACCCTATTTCACTATCAAGCGGTATTTACATATATCGTTTGGCTACTAAGAAATTTGTACAGACAAGGAAAATGATTTTCATGAAATAAGTCCGGTGCATTCATTTTGAATTTAAGAACAGATTAATATTTTAAGACGGAAAGCAGTAATGCTTCCCGTCTTTTTTATGTACACACCTGATTATTGTTTATATATATAAAATGATTTAGATTACTCCTGAAATTATTAACCTTGATTATAAAATCTTGAAAAACAAACCTAAATGGACTAATCATTATGATAAGTACATTTCTAATCGGATTCACATTACTTTGTCAACCAGTTACTGTGATCTCTTGTACAGATACTATTGTAATATCAGGTGAAGTTAACCGGGGTCAGCAATTTAGCTGTGTTATTCATGACAGTGTGCTATTCAAACTCATTCCAAATGAATTCGGTTGGACGATTTCGGTTTCAACAAAATCTCGTCCGGAAGAAGATATTTCAAGGCTTACACCACCGTTTCATTTTGTAACTAATCCAAGGAATATTGAAGGATGGCAATTTAGGAATGAATTAAACACGGGACCCAATGATGGAAGTGTAAACGCTCCTGATTCTATCCGCGAATTTATATTTTCTCCCGGTGTTGGAATTACTTTTAATTATCCGGTAACAGAAAACCAGGTACAACAAATTAAGCAAGATGGTTTTGGAGAACTTTTTATTGAATATCTGGAATTAGATAATCTAACTCCAAACGAACGGGCTTTCATTAAAAGGATGAAATTTAAAGTCCGGATGTTAATTACATTTTAGATTTATATAAAACGTGTTGGATTAAATAGTTATAATCTTGTAATTGCATTATCGAATATATAACTTACCATCAAAAGTTCTGTTAAATAATACTCTTGATTACTTATAAGTTACAATTGCAAATTGGAGCATTAATGGAAAGCAGAAAAGGTGAAAAGATCGGGTGGATAGCAGGTTGGATAGGTGGTTTTTTATGGGTTTTTATATTAGCGGTTATCTTTCTTTTTCAGGGTAAATACCTTAATGGAATTTGTGGTTTAATTCTTACCTCTATTGCAATAACAATTATCTTTCTGTATGCTCCCTGGAGATTGCCGGAATTACCTTACTGGAAACTTATGATAATTCCTTATGTGCTTTTTCTGTTCTCAATTATTTGGGTAATCTGGTCATTCGAAGGATTGCATGAGCCTGGTCTAAATTGGTGGAATTTTTCCTGGATAATTATACTTCTAATACCTTTGTGTACTTTAGGAAAAAGGAAATGGAATAATACCCATTGAAATATCTCTTAAGGTTCATAATCCTTTATAGAATTTATATCCAAAAGTAATAAAAACATTTCAACTATAAGTTTATGAAAGCAATAGTCTATACTAAGTACGGTTCACCGGATGTTCTGCAGCTTAAAAATATTGATAAACCTGCTCCCAAAAACAATGAGGTATTGATCAGAATCTTTGCTACAACCGTCAACAGAACCGACTGCGGTTTCAGGGATCCGAGACCATTCTTCGTAAGATTATTCAGTGGACTTATTAAACCAAAGAAAAATATTTTAGGTAAGGAATTTGCCGGTGTAATTGAAGAAACCGGGATAGATGTTAAATCATTTAAAAACGGGGATAAGGTTTTCGGATTATCTGTTGATAACTTCGGAACACATGCTGAGTATTTATGTCTGGATGAAAATGCTGTTATTGCATCAATGCCGCACAATATGACTTTTGAGGAGGCCGCTGCTGTTTGTGACGGTGCGATGATTGCATTGAGTTGCCTTAGAAAAGGTAATCTGAAGAGTGGACAGAAGATTTTAATTTATGGCGCATCAGGTTCAATTGGAACATCAGCGGTTCAGCTTGCAAAGTATTTTAATTCAGATATTACTGCTGTATGCAATACTAAGAATATGGAGATTGTAAAATCACTTGGAGCTGACAGAGTTATTGATTATACAAAGGAAGACTTTACAAAGAATGGTCAGACTTATGATATCATCTTTAATGCGGTTGGGAAGATCACTTATCTGAAATGTAAAAATTCGCTTGGGACAAATGGAATTTATATTACGACTGATCTCGGTTATTTATGGCAGGATGTTATATTTGTCTTGTTAACTTCAAAATCAAAAGGAAAAAAAGCTTTGCTTCCTTTTCCTGTCGAAACAAAAGAGAATGTTCTTTATCTGAAAAAGATAATTGAGGAAGGGAAGTATAAAGCAGTTATTGATAGAAGATATAGTCTTGATCAGATTGTTGAGGCTACAAAGTATGTGGAGACAGAACAAAAGACCGGGAACGTTGTAATTAATATTATTCAGGGGAAGTGAGTCTCAGTTTTATAAAGGTTTAAGCACAAGAATTATCAGCTGATAATAATCAATGAAAAAACGAGAATGAGTAAAATGAAAAAAGCATTCATATTAACTTTGCTGTTTAGCATTATCTTTGTTGGGTGCGAATCATCCATCCTTGATGATCCTTCGACGATTATTGATTTTCAACTACCCCAACGCTCACATGTAAAAGTGACAGTGGAAAATTCATATAATACAGTAATAGCAATTCTTGTTGATGAGGACTTAAATGGTGGTACATATTCATTCCCGATGACAATGAATAATTTACCTGAAGGTATTTATTTTTATACCACAGAAATTACCG
>CAZIDB010000109.1:0-15611 GCA_964537965.1 uncultured Melioribacter sp.
GAGATACCTTCGTTTGTAATCTTCAGATCCTGGATTGCAATTCTTGAACTGTAAACCTGGAAGGTTACATCAACGCGTATTTCCCGGTAGGGATAGTAATAATATTTTACTATATCGCTGTAAGATGCTGTAACAACCGGCTTTTTATAATACTGCATAAGCTGTGTACGAAGATTATTATTCAGTTTGAATGCGATGCCGATATTACCAGCCTGGTCAGTCTGGTATTCAATTGGTCTTTCATTATCATACCAGATGAACTGATAGCCCTGGTCAACAATAAATTCAGAACGTGAAAGCGGAGCAGCATAAGTTGAATAAACAGGATCATCTTTTGTTGCATTGAGATTGGATAAATACTGTCCAAAAGATGAAGCTGTTAAGAGAATTAAAAACATAAAATATTTTTTCATGTGCATACCTTAATTTTTATCTGTGTAAATCCGTGCAACCTGTGTTATCTGCGTTCTTAATAAACTGATTGAACACAGATAACACAGCCAAAATATTTTAGCGCGGATTGGTTTTTATTTTGATTTCTTTTGTTACATATTTGTTAAGAGGATGAACGAGATTAACTTTTATTTTGTAGATATTGCCTTCAACTCCCGCAATCTCGCCATTCTCTACTGATAAAACATTTTTGCCCGGGCAGTAAACTTTAATCTCTTCCTGTCTGCCGTTCAGACCTTCTATGTTAATTATATAATCATTTCCTCTCATCTCAGAAGAAATAATTCTTAATCCGGCAGCGCTATCTCCCGGCAGTGGATTAGTAACCACCGGCAGCACAGCAATACCATCAGAATGATAGACTTCTACAACTGCTTTTTTATTCAGATCAAATTTTGTTTGTAATGTAATTGTCTGTTTGTCATCAACAATTTTATTATCAAGAGCTTTACCATCAACTAAAACTTTTTCTATTGTTGTAGCTAAAGGAAGAGAAGGATTAAATTCAACAGCCACATTGTCATTATTAGAATTCTCAAAAGTATAAACTGTTTTATCCTGGACGCGTTTCATTTCAAATGAAATGTTATTCTTACCAACTTTAATGTTGTTTACGTCTGCATAATCCCAGTCGGCAGGAAAATGAGGGGCTAAAGTAAATTTGTTTTCAGTTGCATTCGGTACAAATCCAAGCATACCTTCAATTGCCGGCTGCAGAACCATCGTTTCGCTCCAGCACTGGTGTCCACATACGCCGGAAGGTTTATATTCGGCGCCATTAATTACTTCTTCAACAAAGCCAAGCGACCAGTTTTTATAAACATTTAAGTTGGCCATCTGGTGGAAGAATCCCTGATCATACTTTCCGCTTTTATATTCGGCCAAAGAAACCCATCCTGTAAATAAAGGCCAAACGCTTCCATAATGATAACCATATGGTTTAAACATCGGGCTCTTTTCATTAACAATTCTTACTCCCCAGTTTGGTGAAAAGCCATTACCCGCAATCTGGTTCAGCATACCGGGAATTCTGCTTTTATCAAGAACGCCCCAGATAATTGGAACAGAAACCTGAACTGTCGGTTCATCAAGATAAGTACCATCTTTCCATAAACCGTCATAATAGAAGTTGCGTTTTTCATTCCAGAAATTTTTATTAATGATATTTGTAACAAGAGCAGATTCATCCGCATAAGTTTTACTTTCTTTATCCATACCTAATTTACCGGCTATATAACTTACTTCGCTTAGAGCAGCAGCCCAGCTTCCAGCAAGATATAATGTAGTATGCGTTCCATAAAGCTGACCGCCTTCAGTCCAGCCGTGGCCAACATTAGTATTCTCAATCAAATGATCGCCATCGGTATCTGTAGCAAAGCAGAAATCAATTGCCTTTTTAATGTAAGGCCAGCATTCTTTAATAAACTCAACATCACCGGTATGACGTAAATATCTTCCGGCAAGAATTAAATAAAGCGGAGTTGCATCGGCAGCATCATAATGAACCATGCCGCTTGTTGTAAATTCGTGAAATATTTTGCCTGTTAGTTCCTGGTACTTTTGTAAGAACATCAACTGCTCTTTTACTTTAGCAAAGTCGCCGTAATTAAGTAAAGCATAACCGCTCCATTCACTATCCCTGCCAAAGTACCATGCATAACCAGGTCTGCCGCTTACCTTCTGTGCGCCATCCCAACCGGTTGCAGTTGATGAATATCCTGCAACAAGCGCCTTACCTAAATTTGGAGTATTAACAAAAAATCTATCTGTACCAAACAAAGCCCACCTGTAGCCTTCATTAAAATCTTTATCGGGAGTTGTGATAGTAAGTTTATCTTTAAGAACATTTTGGGTGTAAGTTGTTACGCTCTCGTAAACAGATTCCGGATTAGTAAATGAATTTTTGTAAACTTCCTGTGCTTCCTTTTCGCCCTGGTCTGTAGCAACAATAACAACATCCATCTTATCATTTTCTTTTAAATTGAATTGTTGTAATGCGGCAAACTGAAACTCTTCTGCTGCAACACCGGTAAAGGTCGAATCCTTTTTATTAAAGTCATTAAACTTACCTTCAAGTTTATAAACAGGATCTTTGCTTGCGCCAACAATTATATTGAAATCTTTTGTCTTGTCTGTTAGAACGTAAGCGTGCAAACCTTTATCCCATGAATACAGCATTGAACCGAGAGCTTTCTCAGAGTACGGCCACATATAACGCATATTGCTCTTAAACTTTATTACAAGCTTTGCGGGGAATAATCCTTTGTACTCGTAATGAACAACACCAACCGGCTGATCATTATGTGCAACAACAACTTCCTTCAGAAAAGCTCTTCTGAAATTATATGTCCGTGTAAACGATTCCGGTTTAACTTCAATTGAAGGACGTTCATTGTTAAGCCAGTAAATTGTATCCCTGTAAGAAAACTTAATTCCGACTTCATAATCACGTAAAGCCATAAAAGGATGAGCCCAGATTTCTTCAATGCCGCCTTTTTCTTTACCAAGAATAACTATTCTTTCACCGGCAACATCATAAGAATTATTTGTGCCATAGAGAGAAGTTAGCGTCATCGATTCAGGATTTGTGTTCCATGTTTTTGATGCAGGAACCTGAAGTGCGGGATAATTTGTAGTAACTGGTTTTAATTCCTGTGGTTCATAAGTCCAGTAATGTTTTTCTTTATCATTCAGCTTACCCATCATATAATCAAACGAGTTTTTTGTGAAGCGTTCCAGAAGTGGTCTGTTGAAATTTTTCGGAGCATAATAAGCATAAGCACCGACGGCAAGAACTTTACCTTTTCCCTGTTCATACTCAAGAATCAATTTTGAATTTTCATATAGAGTAATGTATGCCCAGTTAACGGCAACAACTTTTCCATTCGGAATTACATCATCAAAGTAACCAACCTGACGGCACATGTTATCTTCGTAGGCATTCCATATGTAAGCTCCACCGAACATCCCATCAAATACAGGGTGGGCACGGTAAGCGTGCAAACCAAGTTTTCTGCCGTAGCCTTCATCTTTAGATTCTGCATATCTTACTTTAGGTTGTTCTTTCTCCAATCCAAGATTGACCACATATTTAAATGCTTCCATCGTAAGAAGAAGATTTCCGCCGCCGGATAAATATTCTTTAATTGATTTTGTAACTGATAGATTTGTAACATCAGATTTAAAATTGGCAGAATCCACCTGGTGAAACCAGATTGCATTTAAATTCTTAAGTGGTGCACTGCCTTTTTTAAGCTGGGAGAATGTAACAAGTTTTACATCGTATTCTTTCTGGCTTTTCAGAAAATCATAAGCTGCTTTTTGTTCAGCAGTAAGTTTAGATGATTCCCTGTCAGAGAGAAATCCTATTTTAGTTTTTGATTGGGCAAAGTATTCAATATTCATACAACCCGCCAAAAGCAAAATTGTAAAAAGAACTTTTACTTTCATAATGTAAGTCATCCTTAATTTTATTTATTAAACACGCAGTCCCCCTTAGTAAAGGGGGCAAGGGGTTTGTCCCCTGCTTTATTTTTGATTTTCAACAATCCAATTTTCTATACTAAGCAATATATCCTTCATTTTACTTTTCACATCGTGGTCATCAAAGCGTAAAAACTTTAGACCAAGCGTTTCCAGTTCAGTTTGTCTGGCCATATCAGCGGCTTCTTTTCCAATATGGCTATCTCCATCAATTTCTATAACAAGATTTAGCTTACTGCAATAGAAATCAACGATATAGTTCTCAATCGGTTTTTGTCTCATAAACTGATAGCCTTTCATTTTTCGTGCTTTCAGTTCATTCCACAATAACACTTCTGAAAGAGTGCTTTCGTTTCTTAGTTTTCTTGAAAACTCTTTCAGCTTATGGTTATAATATATTTTCATAACGATAACCCCCTTTTATCCCCCTTTACAAGGGGGAACAAAAGACATTAATCAGAATCTTTCACGCAACGGAAACCAACAGTTGCGTTGCGTTCAAATCCGTCAGTAACTTTTAAAAGCATTTGTGTATGATCTGTAGACTGCGGCCCGCCTTGGACATACCACCAACTTGATGTTGGCTTATAATAGCTTCCGCCGCGAATCATTGTGAAGTAACTGGCACCGCTATCGTAAGTATCATTTGTAAGCTGCCATACATTGCCAACAAGATCCATTACACCAAAAGGACTTTTCCCTTTCGGGAAAGCATCAACCGGAGTAGGTTTGCCGGTTACATGATTACATTTTGTTGAGTCGTAGTCTTTTCCCCATGGCCATTCTCTGCCATCTTTTCCCTGCGCAGCATACTGCCATTCAATTTCCGTAGGCAAACGTTTTTCTTCCCATGCAGCATATGCATTTGCATCTGTTAAGCTAACAAACACAACAGGATAATTATCCTGCCCTGCCGGATATTTTCCGTTAACCCAATGCCTTAGATAGTTTACTGTATCTGCAGGCTGATACTTTGAAGCCTTTACAAAATCATAATACTGTTTATTAGTAACCGGATATTTATCAACAAAGAATTTTTTAACAAAGACTTTTTCGCCTTCGGAAAAATCAGGATAAAGAACAAACGAATCATTTACATCAACTTTAAAAGTATAATCACTTGCAGGAATTTCAACCATTCCTTCAGGAGTTTTTTTAGATGTCTTTGTTTTTGTTACTGAGCTAATCAACCTTGCAATACCTGGTTTAATATAAACCGTTCTCTCATCAAGTATTTCATTATCATCAAAAAGCTGAATTACAAATTTACCCTCATATCTTCCGAATGTTTCTCTAAGCCTTATTCCAAGTGACCCAACAGCATATTCTTTAGGAGTAAGCTGGTAAGTTGGTAAACCTGTCCAGATTAATATTTTCTTTCCTGTATTTGCAGAAACATAAAGCGAATCACGTTTTAGCTTTACATCAAGAAGGATAGGAAATTGAGCAATGCAATCAACATTGCCTTCCATGCGTGTTCCTAAATCCGCACGGTTGAATGCCTGAACATTTACAGGCAGATAAAATTTATTTTTAATCGTATCAACTTTTAACTCTTCATGATTCCACAGACTTACAAAGTGAGAATCTTTACTTACAGTTGTTTCAAACAATGGACCATTTACACCTTCCGGTACCAGACTAAAAACAGTGTAAATAGTTTTGGAAGCTGTAGGCCATTTGTTAACCCATATGCTGTCTTTCAATGTTGGAAGAAGCGGTAGCCAATTTAAACTTGTAAATGCAGAAGTATTTTCTCTTAGCAGTTTTATGGTTCTGCCAAGGTAAAGATATTCTTCTTCAATCCAGTCAGGTCTGCCCGGACCAAAAGTATTCATCTCAATTCCATATCCGTTAAAAAAAGAAATTGCAATCTCACGGTGAATTCTTCCTTCGCGCAACTGGCAAACCCTGAATATTGCGAAGTCAGGTTTAATATATTTGTTCATGTTTAATGGTGGAGGTAAAAAGATTGCGTCGTGAACACGACCTGCAGGAATACCAGGCATATCTTTAGGAACTGCCATACCTTCGCTGTACATAACAATGCCCTGCTTTACTTTATCTGCCGTCATTTGTAAAGTATCACTCGAGCTACCGTAAGTATCGAGCACAACACCATCAGCATCGGTAGCTCTTAACAATCTTTCCATTCCTGTATAAAAGTTTTCTGTACGTGTTGACTGATCCCACGGATTAAAAGTGATGAAGAATTTTGTGCCCTGCGTTTTTGCATACTGGGATAAACTTTTCATTTTATTCGGCCCGCCCGGAAGATCTGCATACAAATCCCATTGGTTACGCTGATCCAAACCAAGAGTTGGCCAGGTAGGCCAGATCGCATAAACATCCCAGCCACCGAAAAGTTTTTTACCCATGGTAAGGTAATCTTCAAAATTATACTTACCTGTTGTTGATTCAATATATTCGTGGTCCCATGCCGCCTGCAATGCAATTGTGTAACTGTGTCTTATCCATTCAAGATCTTTACGTTCGAATAACTTGTTGTCAAATTTTTCAAGATCATACAAATATCTTTGCTGGAACATCGTCTTTAAACCGTTCTGCCATTCGCCTTTATACTGGTCTGCCCATATATCGTATTCAACTTTTCCATTTTCTTTTAAATAAGTTGAATAGCGGCGAACCTCTGATTCTTTCGTCCCTGTTCTTCTTGCCAAAGCACAAAGAGAATAATCATCTTTCAATGAAGCAACACTGTAACCAAGATGCCATGCATTATCCGGTAGAACAATTCCGATTGAACCAAGCCCGGGACGAAAGATTTTGCTGCTTGCTAAATTCCATGGGGCAGATGAAGCAATATAAATTCTATCAGGAGATTGACCGAACGGAACAAGGTTAGAGATTTTTATTTTATTTTTGCCTTTATTTTCTATTGTAAGATGAGCTTTCCAGCCGGGAGAAAAATTTTTGTTTATCTCAAGTACGGCTGTCAATCCCTTCGGAAGAGTTAAAATATATTTACCGTCTTCTGCCTTAGCTTCGCCATCAAATGAACTAAACAGGGTATCATTAATCTCAAAGGAGAAGAATGGTAATTTCTCTTTCAGTACAACTTCTTTGTTATCAACTGATGCTGATATAACACTCAATCCCTTTTCAGTTGAAAGGTTAAGTGACTTAATAGATTGCGCCAGTGATAACTGTGTTAGTACAAATAGAATTATTGTTAATAATCTTGTTTTCAAATTGATGCTCCTCTTGCTCAGAAATTCCCGTTGCAGTCTCTCGTTCTCCGGATAAAGGGAAATATTACACAGAGAGCCGCAGAGTACCTCAGAGAACCGCTGAGATTTTATTTTGTTATTTTCTTTCCGGCTTCGTCATAAGAATTAAAGTTGAATACATATTCCCACCAGTTGTTTAATCTTCCGTCTTCATTTATTCCTGCTGCTTTGGGTATGCGCGTAAACCACCATTTCATATAATTAAGATGATAGTCCGGGCCACCCCATGTTTCGCAGGATACTTTTTTTGTTACGCCTTTTATGTTTGGATATTCAAGGTATTCATCAGCATTGCTATCAACTAAGCGTGGATTTTTATAATCATAATCTTTCTCGCCATTAGGAGGATAGTGACATGTACCAACTGCAGCAACGCCATTAGATTGAAATTCATTTGCGGCAAACTTAGCCCAGTTGGTTGTTAACTTATCAATTTCCCAACCGCCGTAAATTCTTGCCATTGTAGATTCAGTACGATGAGATAAATCATGAATCATTTCTGCAACACCTCGTTCGTAGCTGAATCCCATTATAACAAACGGATGATCTACTTTAACGCTGTCATAAACTCCGCCGTTAATATAAAAAGCGCCGGGGCCTGCCATAGCAGATTCCCAGAAGCCCATATACGGCGCTCCAAAAATCCATAGTTCATCAATCTCGTTTTTATTAATTCTGTCTACCACTTTATAATCAACTACAAGTTTCTCATAATCAACACCATCCGGCTGATGCCATCCGTCTTTCTTTTCCCAGTTATTCACAAAGGATTCCGGAGTGTAAGTAAATCCATCCACCTTAACAGGAAAAGCATCAGCATCCTGCCATTCCACAATTTTATAATTTATGTAACCGCCGCTCACTTCCTTAATTGCTTCAATGTAGCCATCAGAAAGTTTGTGCGGGTCTTTCCAGTTCAGCGCGATGTGAAGCGGCTGATTACCTTTCTGCGGAATCAAAGGATCAAAATTAATAACAAGCACACGCACAGTTAGCTGATCACTTGTCAGACAATAATTTGCTTCAGGCAATATTGTCATCATCATTACGAAAAACAAAAAATAATTTTTAAGCAAAGATGTTCTCAATTTATTTCCTCCTTAACAAAAACAATCATTTATTTAATCAGCATCAGTTTTTTTGTCTGGTTAAATGAACCTGATTTCAGCCTGTAGAAATAAACTCCGCTGCTTAACACACCATTTTTATTTGCATCAAGTGTTACAGTATAATAACCAGGACTTTTCATTTCATTCACCAAAGTTCGTACTTCACTTCCAAGCACATCATAGATTTTCAGAGTTACATGATCATACTGCGGCACCTGGAAACTTATCTGTGTAGAAGGATTAAATGGATTCGGATAATTCTGTCCAAGCTTAAAATCTTCCGGCATTGATGGTTTCTTAATATCTTCAACGTTAACTGTTGGTGTTGACTGAGCAAGAGCAACTGCTTCTTCATAATCTATAAAGTAATGCCACCAGTCATTAAGAACACCGTTTGTTTTTCCCTTATAGTGAGGTAAGTGATGGAACCAATATTTCATATAACCAAGCTGACCGTTTTCCCATGCATTACAGTTTACAGTTTGCGTTTGGTTTAACAAGTAGGGATACCTTAACCAATTTACGGCATACGTTGTTACATAGTTTAGATTGCTGTAGTCATAATCTGATTCTCCGTTAACAGGGAAGTGAATATTCCCAATATTACCTTTGCCCGGTGAAACTTTATTAATCATTGTAAAAAGCTCCCAAGGATTTGGGTCCTCACTTGTATTATCCCATCTTCCGTATACAACTCTTAAAGCGCTCTCAACACGATGACCAACGCTGTGCATAGCTTCTGCAACTCCGCGCTCATAATTCCAGCCCATCACTGAAAGCAATTTTGTAAAGTTTTCCGGCACGTCTGTAATCGGGGATGAATTCCACCAAAAAGCATTTTTACCAACGAGCTGGGATTCATACATTCCGCCAAAAGGCCATGCATAAACCCAAACCTCATCAATTATTCCCTGCTCACGCTTGTTATAAAAATCATAGTATTCAATCATTCCTTTGTAATCGAATTTAATTCTTCCCTGCTTCTCGGCAATATTTTTAACTGTAGCCCATCCGGGTTCATCAAGATATGCTTTTATCTGTGATACAGTTAAATATGTAGAATCAAGTTTTGAAAAAATTACCTGGTCATCATGGGTTTCCACAATTTCAAATTTGTAAACACCGTTACTTGCTTTCTCAAATTCTTTTACGATTTCGCTTATATAGAATTTAGGATCTTCCCAGTTATAACGAACATGTAATCTTTGTCCCATTGTTACAATCGGATCCTGGTAAACCACGGCAACTTTTACTGTTTTCGTTTCTGCAAGATCTCCTGTAAAGTCTGATTCAACAGTAGCCAAAGCAGTCCCCGATAATTTTCCAGAAGCCATTTGTACTGATATTTCACTTGTGCCTAAAGTATTGCCAGTTAGAACTGGATTCTCATCATTAAATGATGCTACTGAAGGATTTGCGGAACGCCAGGTTAATTGTTCATCCAGAGAATACGGGTAACTGTTTCCTTTACTATCAAGCATTACAGCCTCAAGCTTCAGGTCTGTTCCGGGTAAAAGTCTTGGAGGATATGGATTAATTAAAAACGAAACAATTTCATTGCCGATATAAAGCGACCATTCGCCTATATAAGCCATTTTTGTTGCGGGATTTTTAGCAACAAGCTGAATCACTTTTACGGAAGCAAGGGGAATGTTTACAGAATCAACTTTGTTTGCAGTATATGCTTTTGAAGAAACAATTTTCTGGTAGCTTCCGGATTTGGAATTAAAATCTTCTACAGTTGAAGCGGCTTCAAGCGAATACTGAGCAGCGAACAAAACAAAGAATGTCCTGCTGCTGTTTAATCCAACGGCTTCATCAAATGTTAATTTGATTGTGATACTGTCTGCCTGCCCGCCTACAAAGGAATAATCCTGCTCATCAAACAAATTTGCCAGATCAAGTGAAGTGGGAGAATATTCGAGTTGAATTTTGCCGTTACTAATATCGTTTTTTATATCAACTTTTTCTAAAACAGTAATCTGTGGATAGATTAACTGAGATGTAAAAACGATAACAGAAAATATTAAACTGATAACTTTTTTTACTTTCATAAAATCCTCTTTCTAATTACTTCCTCTTTGGTTTTATAATAATTTAATTTTCATCTTACAACCGGAAACACTGCAACTCTTAATCTTGTGCAACCGTATGGTATCAAGGTAATTTCTTCTTCCGGTGTTGAATATTTTTTTGGTGCCCAGTAAGGAGTATAAGGCTGAGGACCTGCTATACCACCATACTGCTGCCATTCCGGAATTTCCTTTGCCTTTGCAATTAATTGAATAGGCGCATTGTCAATTTTCCACGGCTGATCTTTTACTTCGTTAAAATTTATCCGGAATAATGAATCAGGTTTATCAATGTAGCTTCTAAGCAAACCATAATTCCATTTACTTTTAGGGTAAACTTCATAAGTCGGGTATGGTTCTTCTCCGCCGATCTTTTTCCATTCTTCGTTTATCTTTAATCCGTAAACAAGCGGGCCGCGTTCAACAGCCGCCCCGTTTTCATGCCAATGGGAAATTTTTATATTCATCGGGAGTGATAATTCAATTACATCATCCTGTTTCCATTTGCGTATAACTTTGGTGATGTTGCCCGCAGACGGTTTGCTGTATTCTTTTCCATTAACATAAATAACAGCATTAGTACACCAGGCAGGAATTCTTAAATGAAATGGGAATGAAATATTCTCTTTGCTCTTATAAACAAATTTAATTTTATCTTCAAAAGGATAATTTGTTTCCTCGGTAAACTGAATTTCGACATTATCCATCACTTTAGCCTTTACTTCTGATGGTGCATAAACCAACGCGGCTATACCATTATCATTTGTTGCGTACCATAAATTAGCCGCATACTTTGGCCATCCCTGATGGAGATTAGCAGTACAGCATCCGTAACCGTTCTCAAGCCCAAAACAAATTTCTGTTTGCGTATGCTGCACATTAAAGTTATGCCAGCCTTTATCGCAGATAATCTGGTTTGCCAACTGATAATATTGTCTTCCGGTAATTTCCGGAGTCATTTCTGCAGGCAATGCATTATAGGTTACACGTTCAAGCCAGTCTGCGTATTCGGCATCGCCGGTAATCTGTATAATATTTTCAAGGCTGAACATATATTCAACTACAGTACAAAGTTCTGTTCCTTTCGTAGGATCTGTGCCGGATAAAAGTTCATCACCGCTCCAAAGGCCATATACTTGTCCGTGATATTTCATCAAATCATTAATTCCTTTTTTAACCGCATCAAGATATTTTCTATCCTTAGATAACTGATAATAAACTGCGGGCTGTTTAACACCCATACCTGTATTAACACCATGCCAGTCTTTGGGATCACCGGATGACAACAGACCGGTCCAGTCTTCGGTTTGTTTAAATAATATTTCTCCTAGTTCAAGAAGGAATCTATCCCCGGTAATATTATAAAGCCAAAGAACGGATGAAAGATTTTCTCCGCCCCTGCTCTTTGCCCAGTCAGTCCAATGGTCCAATGGTTCTTTAGGTAAATGTACAAATTGGTACTTAAAATATTTTGTCATAAAAGGAATGACGCGTTTGTCACCTGTAGCATCATAATATTGCTGAAGGACTTTAAGAACAACCATATGCGGCCACCAGTCTTTCTTCATATCTTCGCGCTGGTTTACGTTACGTTTATCTTCTTTCATTTTTGAAGAATCAGGTTGCGGACCAAAATATCCATCAGTCGTCTGGCTGTTTAAAATTGCATCAATCCACTTCTGTGATTTTTTTATCAGAGCTTCATCATCAAGTATGTAAGCAAGAGGAAGCAATCCGTCTAACCAGTAAGGGCCGCGTTCCCAGCTGTCTCCTTTTCCGCCAAGCCAGCCGTTATCCGGGCCAACATCTTTCCAGTGTTCATCAAGATGACCGGTTAAGCCATCCGCAGATAATTTTAATTGTGTGTACAGCCATCCCTTTGGTTTAACAGAACCCAACGGAAGCTGAACATAAGGATTGTTTGAAAGCGGTTCACGGTTACTTATATAGTTCAGGTTCTGTGTAAAAGAACAATTAACTATCATCAATAGAAACAGAAAATATTTTTTCAGCATTTTTCTTCCTAAAAAATTTAGATAATTACTTTTTGTTTTCATTCAACTCATACTTATCATTTCCTGGTTCACCCAGGTGATGATTCATGACTTATTCGTGTTTCGACTACGCTCAACACAAAATGAAATTTTTGTAAAATCAGCAAATTCAATATTCCAACAACACAACTGTGCAATTTCTATTTCAAGAGCATCATTTTTTTTGTTTGAATTTGATCTCCATACTTCAGTTGATAGAAATAAATTCCGCTGCTAAACTGTTCCGCCGAAAATTCAACTTCATACTCTCCGGCAGGCTGTTTCTCGTTAACAAGTGTCGCGATCTCATTCCCAAGTATATCATAGACCTTCAATGTTGCATATTGTAGAGACGGGGCATGCCCCGTCTCTACAGGGACGGAATATTTAATTTTTGTTGCCGGATTAAATGGATTAGGAAAATTCTGTTTTAGTCCGAAAGTATGCGGAATACTTTTCTCATCATCTGATTCAACAGAAGTATAAACGTCATTTATCTTTCCCGGTGTCCCGTTTCCTATTGAAGCAAGCCAGCTTGATCCATCAGAATTTTCCAGTTTAGGATTTTTTAGAGAAAGCGTTTTACCTTTTCCATCGGGTTCTGTTGGCCATGGAGAATTATCATCATAAGTAAGAGAATCAATTAAAACATTTTCTTTATTAAAAATCCTTAACAGTTCACCGCCACCGCTTAAACCAAATCCAATATTGCCAACATAATTTTTTACATCCGGGAATAAGGATTTGAATACGGCAGAATCTTCACATAGAACCAGATATCCGTCAGCAGGAATTTTTGTTGCGGCAGGAATTTCAAAAGAATGCGTATCTTCCGAGTCAAAAAATTTCCAGCCAGTTAAATCAATTTCGCTCTTAGTGCTGTTGTAAATTTCGATCCAGTCCTTTGTATCAAATGTATTTGCTGAGTTATAATTGATTTCATTTATTACGATATCACCCGAGTAATCGCCTGTCTTTTCAAATATTGCTGTGATGCTCTGGTTATCTGTAAACCTGAATGTTACCGTAGAAGAATCTTCCGGAGTAAGACCGATCCATTTTACAAATCTGTAACCGGGATTTGGAATAGCACTAACCGTGACAGGATTAGCAAAGAAATATTTACCGGACCACGGATAGCTTTGCGGTGTTATAGTATTTATTTTAATTCTGCCTTCTTCTGCTGCTGCATTAAGGTAAATTAAACCGTAACCGTTTTTCAATCCAAACTTATTTGTAAGCTGCTCCCGCATAAATGCCTGTCGTTTGACGGCAAAGTTTAATGCGATATTAATATTATCGTACCACTCCTGCATTGAATCAATCGATTTACCAAGCCACCAAACTTCATTAAATGTTCCTTTCCATCTTGCAATATGTTTCGGCATTGCTGGTTCAAGTCTTTCTTTAAATTCATTTATTCTGTTTGCCGTATATTCTTCCGAAAGAATAGTGTTCAGCAGGTCCGCAGTACGATTAATGAATTCTCTTTTATACTCGGGATTTTCAAGCAGCTTGAAAAATAAAAATGTTGTATGAACATCCTGGTAACTTATTTCAGAAAACATATCGGCATCAGGACCAAGATGTCCTCCGTTGAACCCGTAATCAGTATCGAAAATAATCCAGCGCCATTTTGTGGCAGGATTTTTCTGCCGCCAGATTTTAACATTATTCCATGGCCAGTCTGAGTTTGCAAGGAAGAATTCAAGAATCATGTAATCCATATAATTATGAACATCCATTTTTGATTTTACGTATTCATAATTTTCTGTTTTAGTAATATCCTTTGTCTGCAGGAAATTAATAAGTTCGTTGTAATCGGCAGCATCCCCATGGATAATTGTTGTATCCCGCTCTATCATATCAATGTTATCGGAATCGATCCCATAATTATTCTCAATGTACCATTCATTTATCTTTTCGCGGAGATTGAAAATACCAAAGAATTCTCCGTTGAAATATGTAAGCACAGGATTGTAAGCCTGCATATCTATTCCGATATCTTTTGCAAGAGAATGGATCATTGCATCACGGAAGAAAGTTCTGCCCCAATCCTGCCCGGAGTTACGCATTACAAAGTTGTGAAATTCATTTATATTCTTATCGGGGAATAAATGGAATTTTATATTTTCATCACTTGTATATATCGCCAAAGATTTCTGTGGATAAAGCCTGCTCCATGAGCCATAAATTTTAGTTGTGCCGTCAATCTGAAATTCTGATTCTCCCGAAGTGTTAAAGTACTCAATATTTACAGGGCGTTCCCAGTCCTGCCAGAAATTCGCGCCCCAGTATGGATAATCACTCATATCCGCATTTGGACCAAGAATATAAATTCCTTTCTCCTCACTCCAGAGATTTACCGGATCAGTTGTTAATGAAATTACCGGAAGCTCAAAAGTATTATTTACAAAATAAGTATGGGTAGAAATTTTTCCCGGGAGCATTCCTGCTGCCAGAGTTCTTGCGCGAACAACAGTTACACTATCAACTAAAATTGGTGATTGATAAACAAAAGAGCTTTCTGTTGGTTCACTTCCGTCAAGCGTGTAATAAATATTCTGCCCGGCAATTGTCGGTTCAAGCGTGAGCTGAAAACTCTGATTAAACTTTCCGCTTGTCACAGAGAAATTAACTTCACCATTATTCATTACAGAACCGCTTGTTAAGTTTTCAGCATTTGGAGTAGGCTCAAAGAAATAAAACCATTCATTGCCGGTACCGGGTTTCCTTCCGTAAGAAACATCATCCGGTACACTTTTGAATTCTACCGAATCAATTATCTCACCATTAATATTTGAAAGATAGATTGATTCTCCACCGGCTTTTAATTTGAAATTTGTATGAAGCTCATAAACCGGAAATGTGAGATAGGATGAAGTTCCTAATGATTGATCCGGCGCTTTAGTCATTTCAAGTGTGAAGAAAGGAATTAAAGTAAGATTAGTCGAAAAAACGTCTTCATTATGCACTTCAATTGCAATTACGTTTCTTCCATTTCTTAAAACTGATTTCATGTTATCAATTATAAATTCTTCCGGCTGCTGCCCGTTTATCATTAAAGCATCATGCATTTCAAGAGCAAGTTCATTATACACAGGCCGAGAGCTTTTTTGCTGCATATTGCTTCGTGCAATTTCAACATCGTTTACGTAAGCAACAAAACCATCGTTGTAATCAATATGAA
Source organism: uncultured Melioribacter sp. (assembly GCA_964537965.1). Taxonomy (GTDB): domain Bacteria; phylum Bacteroidota; class Ignavibacteria; order Ignavibacteriales; family SURF-24; genus SURF-24. The sequence continues at coordinate 15,592 of CAZIDB010000109.1, forward strand.
GAAATGCTTTCATTACATCA
>CAZIDB010000110.1:0-2150 GCA_964537965.1 uncultured Melioribacter sp.
AACTTGGTATTAGCTCTAGTAGGATAAACTCGGTTTGTAAGCAACACAACAAACAGATCTCTATCCTTATCAGCCCAGACAGATGTGCCGGTAAAACCAGTATGCCCGATTGAGTTCATTGAAAACAATGTACCGGCAGATGAGTTTTCAACAGATTTTGTATCCCAGCCCAAACCTCTTGTGCTCTGGTCTGTTTGTTTCTTAGTCCACATTTCAACTGTTGATGGTTCAATAATTTGTTTGCTTCCGTATCTTCCTTTCTGCAGAATCATCTGAAGGAATACAGAAAGATCATTTACATTAGAAAACAAACCTGCATTACCAGAAACTCCTCCAAGCATAAATGCTGTTTCATCATGCACCTGCCCCTGCACAACTTTCATCCTGAAGTAATCATCATTTTCAGTTGGTGCACATTTGTTCCAGATACTTTTGGGTGGGCAGTACAATGTACTGTTCATCTTTAAAGGACCGAACGCTTTTTCTTTTAGAAATTCATCCAATCCTTTGCCGGTTATTCTTTCCATAACCTGCTGAAGTGTAATCATACCAAGGCAGCTATAGACATATTCTTTTCCGGGAGGATTATCCAATTTCATGTTCATTATAGCATTAATAACATCTTCTCTTGTCTTTAATGTTTTGTAGAATGGAACCCATGCCGGCAGTCCCGAGTTATGAAGCAGAAGGTTTCTTATTGTAACTTTATCCTTGCCATTATTGTCAAACTCAGGCAGATAATCTTTCACAAGCTTATCAAGCACTAATTTGCCTTCATCATATAAGATCATTGCGGCAGTTGTAGTTCCAATTACCTTTGAGACTGAAGCCAAATCAAATAATGTTTCAGTTGTCATCTCAGGTGAAGATTTATCGTAAGTATATCTTCCGTATGCTTTTTTGTAAAGGATTTTTCCTTTGTATCCAACAGCAATAACAGCGCCCGGGCAGGCAGAATCTTTTATCGCAGTATTAATCAGTGAATCAACTTTTGTAAAATTATAACCCGATAATTCCTCTTCATCCGGCACTCTTAGTTTATTGGAAACCATCAGGATGCCATCACCATATTTGTAAGAAGTATTACTGAGCGTTATCGGGAGCTTACCGGTTATATCAATTTTTCCGGTTATAGCTTTGAATAAAGCATTCTGGGAAACTTTAGAATCTCCATAACTGCATACATAAGTTCTAACATCAGGAATACTTGAAAGGATGTACGGATTACCAAGGCTCATCACAATGGTTGGTTTGTTAAGCTTATTAACCTTTTCAATAAAAGTGATATGGTTTTCCGGCAGATCAATTTCTCCGCTGTAAGATCTTACTTTTGTTATAACAGGAATTAATATCAGATCAGATTTCTGTGCGGACTTATATGCTTCTTCGTATTCATCTTCATCACTTTTTCTGCCAAAGCCAAATTCCTCAAGCAATGGATATTCTTCTTTAAATAATTTAACGATATCATATTCAGGTTGTTTTTTCAGATCATTTAAAACAACACAAGTTACTTTGGAAAACTCAAGGTCATTTACAGGAAGCAAGCAATCATTATCCTTAACAAGTGTAATTGATTTATCTGCAATGTCCTGTGCAAGACGAAGGTAAGAATTATTTATTAACCTGTTCTCTAATCCTTCAGCCTGAACAAATTTATTATCATTCAGGTTAACCCATCTTTTTGCTGCAAGAATTTTTCTAACGCTATAATCAATTCTCTCCTTGCTTATATCTCCGTTTTGTACTGCATCGTAAACGGCATTGATTGCATTCTCCTCATCATCAGGAAAAAGCAGGCAGTCATTGCCGGCTTTTACGGCATACACCGCAGCATCTGCATCAGAAAATTCATTGGTCACTCCTTTCATATTAAGCGCATCAGTTATGACCAGTCCTTTGAATTTCAAATCATTTTTTAATAAGCCGGAAACAATACTTTCCGAAAGAGAAGAAGGAATACCCGAAGCATATTCATAAGCAGGCACTTCAAGATGACCTACCATAACAGACTTTACATCATTCTCAATTGCTTTCTTAAACGGAATTAAATCATGTGTTTCAAACTCTTCTTTGCTGTGTGTAAGCAACGGAAGTTTTTGATGTGAGTCTGTAGAAGAAGAACCATGACCGGGGAAATGTTTTACAGT
>CAZIDB010000110.1:2250-15585 GCA_964537965.1 uncultured Melioribacter sp.
GTTTTTGATGTGAGTCTGTAGAAGAAGAACCATGACCGGGGAAATGTTTTACAGTTGAAAGGATATGCTCTTCATTGCAGCCTTTAATAAATGCATCTGCTAACTTAGAAGTTAACGTAGCATTATCAGAAAATGCCCTTATATTAATTATTGGATTATGAGGGTTATCATTAAGATCAACAGTAGGTGCATAATTCTGATGCACACCAATTAGGTTTGACTGACGTGAAGTAATTTTTCCCATCCAGTAAGCAAGGTTGGAATCATCTGCGGCAGCGACAGCCATATTATATGGAAATTCAAGGCCATCTTTAAGCCGCATTCCAAGCCCGCGCTCAAAGTCTGATGATATCAGCAACGGCACTTGTGCAGCTTGCTGTGCTTTGTTAGTAAGCCAAACCTGGTCAGTAATATTTCCTTCAAGGAAAATTAACCCGCCTACTTTTAAATCTTTAACAAGATGAATAACTCTTTCATAATCTTTGGAAGTTGTATCCTGAGATTTTGCTTCTGCCCATGGAATAACCATCTGAGCGCACTTCTCGAATAAAGTCATCTTGTTAAGAACCGAATCAACCCATTTAATTTCAGTTGCATTTAAGTTGAATGCAGCAACAGCATCGCTGTTGTCTAAGGTTGATTTAGATGGTAATATACCGCTCTTACAAATGCTGAAAGTAAACAGCGAAGCAATTAATAAAAGCGGGATATGTTTAATTATTTTCATGGTTATTTCTTTTCATCTTCTTCTAATGGTATAAAGAATAATGTAACAATTCCCGGTATTCCCAGCAATATTGTAGTGATAAAAAACAATTGATAACCCAATGCCTGCTGAAGAACTCCTGCAATAAATCCTGGCAGCATCATACCAGCGGCCATTAAACCTGTAGAGATTGCATAGTGAGCAGTTTTATACTGGCTCTTGTTTGCAAGGTACATTAGGTAAACCATGTAAGCAGTAAAACCAAATCCATATGAAAACTGTTCGAATGCAACAAATGGCGCCGCAAAATATCCGTCAGGACGAATGAATGTTAAAGCTACATAAACCATCATCGGCAACTGAATTATTAAAGCCATTGGCCATAAGCATTTTTTAAGTCCGTACTTCTTAATAATTAATCCTCCAACAATACCGCCGGCTAATAAACTTCCAACACCGATAGTACCGTAAACAATTCCAACCTGCTCAAGCAGTAATCCAAGTCCGCCAACTTCTGGTTTATCAACTAAAAACAAAGGAGCAATCTTAATAAGAAATGCTTCACCAAATCGGTAAAGGAAAATAAATGCTAATATGATCCCAATCTTTTCCTGTTTAAAGTATGTAACGAATACATCTGCAAAGGCGCTTTTGGATTTAGGCGCCGGTTTATCAATATCAGGATATGGGAGCATAAAACGATGATAGACGAAAAGCAGAATGTAAATACCGGCGGCAATACTAAATGAGATTGTCCAGCTGAAAACAACATTATCTGTATTGGTAGGATCAGCAGTATTTGATAAAATCATTCCTGCCAGCCATACTAAAAATCCTTGTCCAAAGATCATTGATAATCTGTAGAATGTTGACCTGATGCCAACAAAGCCAGCCTGGTTATCTTTATCAAGCGCTAATAGGTAAAACCCATCTGCTGCAATATCGTGTGTGGCAGAAACAAATGCGCCTATAAAGAATGCAGCTAAAGAAAGGTAAAAGAAAATTGAGAAGTGAAGAGATAAAGCAACTGCTGCTAGGCAGAACGTCATTGCAAGTTGTGTAAATATAATCCAGTTTCTTTTTGTTGAATTAGTATCAACGATTGGGCCCCAGAACATTTTAATAACCCACGGCAGATAAAGCAAACTTGTCCATGCTGCTATTGTTGCATTATCAATTCCCATCTTTTTGTAAAGAAGGACAGAGACAGCGTTAATTAAAATGTAAGGTGTGCCTTCGGCAAAATATAATGTTGGAATAAACGACCAGGGATTCCTGGTTGCGATTTTTTCTTTAGCCATTAATTTATAACTCCTCAAGTAGTAGAATAAAAGTCTTCTAATAAAAATATATTTTGAAAATATTAACCTTTAATTTTTTCTTTAGCTAAAAAGATTGCTCCCATAGCAGGCGGGGAATCAGCTCCTTTTATATTTACGTTTGGTGCAAACTTAGCAACTTTCTCTTTAAATGTTCGGGCGAAAAAATTATCCGTAGTAACAAGGCTGCCAATAAGTGATAAGTCCAAAACAGGGAGATTCAGCTTTTTAAGCATAGCAAGGATGTGAAGAACCAGTTCGTAGCTTTCATCTTCCACTATATGATGACATACTTCATCGCCTTGCTCAGCCGCCTGAATAACAAGCGGAGCTGCGGAAGCAATATCAAAATTGTTTTTGTAAACCTGGATAATTAATTCTTCCTGGGTTTTGATATCAAATTTTTCAGCCAGCAATTTAGCAAGTAAAGTTTCATGACCGCGCCCGTCAAAGTGTTTTCCCATCATTGTTAAACCAAGTTTGCCGATAGAATACCCGCTACCCTGATCACCGAGAAATCTTCCGAATCCGCCGACTCTGTGAATTTTTCCTTCTGCATCTTTACCGAACATAATTGAGCCGGTTCCGGCAATCATTATACTTCCGGGTTTTCCGGAGAAGGCGCCCTCAAGCGCAATACGTGCATCGCTATCTACATAAAAATTAATTTTATAATTCTTTGCAGCACAATATTCAATAAAAGCATTTTGAAGTCTGTCAGCATCAATTCTTCTGCCTGCACCGGTAGTACCTATTACTAAGTAACCAAAATCTTCATAGGAAGCACTTAATTTTTCTTTGCATTCGGTAACAAGTGAAAAAAGTGTTTCTGAGACTTTATCGGTACCAATGATTAAGAAATTTGAAGGTCCGCCCGTGCATTGATATAATATTTTTCCATCGAGGTCTGTGGCAATACAGGCAGTCTTGGTTCCGCCGCCGTCCATTCCAATTAGATATTTCATATATAACTCCTCCTAGAGCAAGAAATGTTTTGCGCAAGATATGAAAAATTAGGAGAACTTTAAAAAAGAAAAGCCGCTGAAAAGCGGCTTCTTAAAAATAGTTTTACATAAAGAAATTACATCTCTTTTTCAACAGTTAGGATTTTACCTTCCTGGAAAAGAGCACTTAGTTTATGTTCTTCTTTGATATAAACTATTCCGTCTTCATTATGTGGTTCACCTAACCGTGTATGTACAGATTTCAAACCACCAAGATATTTACGGGCATCGCAAACGTAAACAAGATCTCCAACGTCAGCCTGCATTTTATGCATCCCTTTAATGGAGACATGAACAAGATCATCATTCCCTTCTTTTAATTTCCAGTGAACCTTTACAATCTCACCTTCACGTTCATTAACCTTGCTGCCTTTAAATAATTCTTTTGCTTTCCTTATAGACCATACTGTCAATCCTTCCGTATGAATGTTTTTATCATAACGAATAAAGTACGTAGCAGCTAATGCTGAAGCTAAAGTAAGTATTACGGTTGCAGCAATTAACAATGCTAATGAAGCAATATTAAACCAGATGGCAATTAAAAGAACAACTGTTACTACAATTGCTGTAATTGAAATTTCTTTGTGGTTTCCGTTTTTCTTTATTTGCTTTACAATTTTTTCGAATAACGGCTGCAGGTATGTTACAAGGACACCAAGTCCAACACAAACTAAAGTATTATATAAAGCACTTATGTAAGAATAAGGATGCACCGGATCCATCGGAGTTCCGTGTGCAACCGGCGTAATTAAAATGTCCGGGTAGCGAGCGCCAAGAATAATTAAAGAAGAACCGCCAAGGAATGTAGCTAATACACCCGCCGGGGTAAACCTTTTCCAGAATACTCCCAAAAAGATTGCAGTAACTAATGGTGGAGTTAATGTTGAATGAAAATATCCATGTGCTTCATAAACCGTTGGGTAAGTTGAAAATGGAATTACTGCAAGTACACCAACTCCTGTAAATACCATTGAAGCAATTCTTGCCGCGCTTAATTCTTTCTTAACTGCTACTTCTTCCTTTTCAACTTTTTTACTTATGAGCTTCTTTAGGGGTCTATGAACATCATTTATATAAACTGCGGCAATAGCGTTTATAAGTGAATCTACAGTTGATAACAATGCGGCAGTTAAAGATGCGATTACAAATCCGAAAACACCTTTGCTTGAGATTATATGTGTAACTGCAACAAACACCTCATCAGGATTTATATCCGGGCGTAGTGTAGGAGGAATCATCATGGTCATTGCCTTACCGATCCAGCCTGCATTGCCAACAACAATTGCAGAAAGCGGGAGCATAAACAGGATATTGAACACGGCAGCTTTTCTGCCTTCGTTAACACTCTTAGCCGACATGAAGCGCATTATTAATCCCATATTCATAAACAGGAATCCAACCGAGCCTGCCACGCCATCCTGCCAGAATATCCCCACAAAATTAAAATCCGCTGGTTTATTAAAATCTGCAAGAGGCAGCCTCCAGTCTGGTGGCAGTAAATGCCAGAATGCATCAAGCCCACCAACATAAGAAATACCTAAAATGAAAATCAGAAATCCGGAGAAGAGTAAGATCAAACCCTGAATTAAATCTGTAAATATAACGGCGGTTTGTCCTCCAAAAGTTGTGTAGATACCCGTTATTACAGCTATTGCAATTATTACTTTGAACATAGAAAGATTAATTGTAAATCCAAGTAGGCTAAACTCAGGAGGCAAAAGCGGAGTAATAGTTTTACCAAGAGTAAGTAATCCAATTCCAAGATATCCAATCATATACATAAGTTGGAAAATTGTAGCTATAAATCTTACTGTAGGACTAAATCTTCTCTCAAAATACTCGGGGATTGAACGGATTTTTGTATAAACAATAAGAGGAAGCCAGCCGAAAAGGAAGAATGGTGTAAAGAACCAGTCATTAAGGTAAGTCATTGTAGACGAAATACCGTGTTCAAGTCCTTTGGCAGAATATTTAATAAAACTGTGGCTGCCAACACCAGTGGCAACAATGGAAACAGTAATTAGCCACCAGGCAAATCTTCTGCCGCCAAAAAAGAAATCATTTGTAGTTCTGTTATATTTACTAAAGTAACTTCCGAAAAGCATTATTCCGACGAAGTATACTACCATAACAATCCAGTCTGTGGTAGTGCCCAGACTATGTAAGGATTCAGCATTCATAAAAAAATTTTACCAATATAAAGCGGCTATTATTAAAAGGGTGTGAATTATCATAAAGTAAAAGAAACCAAAAATTAAAACTTTAAACCAGTAACGATGGCTCTTTCTTTTCATATTTAGCGCATGGGATTTTCTTATAATGTAAATCCCGACAAAGAAAAACAGACCACCAAAGGCATATAAGTAAATAAATGGCAACCAGGAATGGGAAAAATTTGGCATAATACTCTGTCATTTAAAAAAAGTTGTTCCAAAATTAAGTAAGTACCCCTATAGTTGCAAACTAATTTTAGATTGCTTTAATCCGGTTTAAGAACATTAAAATCCGAAGTTATCGAATTGATTTAGTTGTTCTTTTATTGTGAACATCTTTTTGACAGATACTCATTGTTAACCTTTATTCTTTTATTGTTTTGAAAAAACAATTTTTCGGTTATCTTTGCAGAAATCCGAAATTAAATATTCTGACATCTTCTTATCTGGAAGGTTAAAAATGGAATGGTTGATAATAATTTTGTGGCTCTCAATAATTAATGGATCTTTGGGGGGGCAGTACATTCTTAACTGGATGGGGAACCAGCCAAGGTTTGTTGGTGATAAACAGATTGGTGTTTCACCCGGAGTAATGACATGGTGGAGAGAATTATCAAAATTACTATGGGCTTTAATAGCAGTTATTATTGAAATAATCCGTGGGAAGAAATTAAAATATTTATGGCCAGGTACACTTTCAATTATAACAATACTAATTTGTGCGTTTACAGGTGTAATTGAAAATATAGGTTTCTTTTATTTACCAAGATATTATTCGCCACATGTTTATGCGCCTTATGTAAATATTTATCTTGCATTTTTACCATTCTTCGGAAAATTTCTTTTTAATGCGCCAATTAGAAAAGAACATTGGATTGGTATTACACTTGTTGTGGTGGGATTATCTATTCCGCATATTCCAAGAGTTTTGTTTTCTCAGTCAAATCCGCGTGCGGTTTTAGATTTTTCAGCAATCATTTGGATAATAATTATTAATTGCTGTCTTTGTTCGCAGCACGTGCTGAATAATAAAACAGTTCAAACCGCAAATGCCGGTGTTGGTCCAAATGCTCTTGTAGTCTGGCGGGAAATCTGGAAAATGATTTTTATAAGTATTGCCTTGTTTGTATTTCCAATAATAGGTAATGCTTTCGATGTTAATGTTCCGGAGAGTGTTAAAACAAAAGATATGGAAGTAAGAGTATTAGGCAAGTTAGATGATACTCAAAAAGATTTTTTGCTTAATCATTATGAAAAGAACGGGGAGCAATATCAGCTAAAGAATGAACTGAATGAAACCGAAAAGGAAACAGTTAAAAATATCTTTTCATCGGTAAGTTATCACAGGTTCTTTTCATTATTTGAAGGTAACATTTTTCCCAAAAACTGGTGGCCTATACTTTTTGTAGTGCTTGCCGGTTTAACAGGTTATATCTACAGTTTTGGATTTTTTAAACTTTCAAAATTTGCAGCACATTTCTGGGTACCATATACAAATGCTTACCTTGCGTTTCTGCCGCTTGTAATGTTTCTCTTTGGTGAACACGTAACCGGTTACCAGGTTGGCGGGGCTGTTGTTGTTACACTTGGTTTGATGATTGGTGTTTCAGATTATAAGCGAAATAAAGTGACCGAAATAGCTAAGACTGGAAAAACGATTTAGAAACTTTTTTATCTGTTTTGTTTTTCCCGTTAAGAATTTCTTAACAATAACTTAACATTCTGTACCGGTTTCTTTTTGTAATTTTGATATGTGAAAATCAATTTCCGAATCAAAACTATGGTATAGATGAAGGTAAAAGAAACAAAGATACAAACACAGAATTTAAATTTATTCTATGGTACCAAACACGCACTAAAAGATATCTCATTAGACATAAGCACGAACAAAGTTACTGCCTTTATCGGACCCTCCGGCTGTGGCAAATCTACTTTTTTACGAACGCTGAACAGGATGAATGATTTGATTGAAGGCGTTAAAATTAACGGTAATATTCTTATCGACAATTATAATATATACGGGAAGAATATTGACGTAGTCTCTTTACGGAAAAAAGTCGGTATGGTGTTTCAAAAATCTAATCCGTTTCCAAAATCTATTTACGAGAATCTTGTTTATGGGCCAAAGATTAATGGAATCAAGAATAAAAAGGTACTGGATGAAATTGTCGAAAAAACTTCTGTTCAGGCTGCAATATGGGATGAAGTGAAAGACAGGTTAAATGACAGTGCATTAAGTTTGTCGGGAGGGCAGCAGCAAAGGCTTTGCATTGCACGCGCATTAGCAGTTGAGCCGGAAATAATATTAATGGATGAACCTGCAAGCGCACTGGATCCTATCTCAACCGCTAAAATTGAAGAGCTTATCTTCGAGCTTAAAAAAAAATATACAATTGTAATTGTAACCCATAATATGCAGCAGGCTGCCAGAGTTAGTGATTTAACCGCTTTCTTTTATTTGGGAGAATTGATTGAATATGATAAGACTCTGAAAATGTTTACGAATCCCGCTAAGAAACAAACTGAAGATTATGTAACCGGAAGATTCGGTTGAGAATTCAAAGGAGGAATAATGGAAAGACATTTTGAGCAGCAGCTTGAAAAGCTTAAAACAAGAGTAATAAAAATGTGCAGTCTTGTTGATGAACAGGTTGAACTTTCAATAAGAGCAATAAGCGAACCTAATATTGAACTTGCACAGCTTGTAATTGAAAGAGATGAAAAAGTTGATAAGTATGATCTTAAGATAGATAAGATTTGCCAGAAACTTCTTGCAATTACACAACCTGTTGCTACTGATTTAAGATTAATCATGTCCTCTCTCCTTATTAATAATAATCTTGAACGGATGGGAGATATTGCTGTAAATATCGCCTCGCAGGCTGAATATTTTAAAGAGAAACCTGAATTTATGAGTGAAATTAAGTTTGAAGAAGCTGCTAAAATGGTTATGAATATGGTTCGCTCCTCAATCGATTCCTTTGTAGATAAAAATGCGGTTATTGCAAAAAACGTTCTTAATATGGATGACCAGGTTGACTACCTTGTAAGTGAAAATTGTAAAAGCTTAATTGAAATAATGAAGCGAGATAAAAACTCAATTGATCAGGCTATAAGACTTTACACAATAATGCATCAACTTGAAAGACTTGGTGATCATTCAACGAATATTTCCGAATATGTTTACTTTATTGTTGAAGCCCAGATTATAAAACACAGGTATGAAGAGATTCTCTGGAAAAAAGAAGAGGAAGATTTAAATGATTTAGACTCAGGCGAACAAATTTAAAGGATATGTAGAATCTTCGGTTAACTGATGACCGGGGTAAACCTGTTTAACTTTATTTAAATAAGGCAAAAGCCAGCTTAACTGAACCGATACTATTATTTTTTGCAGGTGATTTTTTTCGGAATCAATAGAGAACATTGGCTGAACAAGTTTACTTTCTTCGGAAATTAGCTTGTTGAAAAAGAATATTTCCTTTTCATATGCGGCATCTTTAATAATCTGGGAGATTAGCTCAAATAAAATAGGGTACTTTTCATCAACAGTTTCTTTTAATTTTAGATAAGAAAGCTTCTTTTTTATTAAATCTGTTTCTTCATCCTCAATCATAGCTTTTAGTTCAGTCTTATATCTCTCAATCTCTAATTTTGTCACTTCATAAAAAATCTCTTCTTTGGATTTGAAATAATGGTAGAGAGTCGCTTTTCCCATTCTTAAATCCCTGGCAATTTCCTCCATAGTTGTTTTAACAAGGCCGTGCCTCGAAAATCTTTTTTGGGCGGTTTTTATTATTTGACCTTTTTTAGGATTATTTTTCATAATTGAGTTTTATGTTGGTAACAAAGATACAAAATTAAAGAATGAAATAGTTATTGCTTTTAAGGCTCTGTGTGCCTAAATTTGCAAGTCTTTTTTTAACATGGAATTCACAGGAGGCAAGTTAATATTATGGCTATGATGGCTAAAATGAGAAATTTAGCTCCCGCTTTTATAATAGCCGTTGGTGGAATTTTTGTCCTTTTTATGGTTATTTCCGACTCGCGCGTATTACAAATTTTTGGGCAACGATCCAACGATGTTGGTTCTGTTAATGGTAATCCAATTTCATATCAGCAATTTTCCGCACTGGTTGAACAGGCAAGACAACGTCAGAAAGAACAGACCGGTAAAGATATTGAAGAAGAGAGTATGGATGCTTTTAATGATCAGGTCTGGGATGCGCTTGTAACACAAGAGTTGATTAAGGAGCAAATTGAGAAATTCGATATTAAAGTTACAAACCAGGAAATAAATGATATTATTTTCGGTGCTAATCCACCCGACTTTCTAAAACGACAGTTTGTTGATTCGTTGGGAAGGTTCAACCGTCAGTTATATGAATCTACTTTACAGCAGCAAAAGAAAGAAGTTTTACTTGCTATAGAAGAACAGGTTCGTCAAACCCGTTTGCAGGAAAAACTTCAGAATTATCTTTTTGGTAGTATAGCCGTTTCTGATGGCGAAGTTAAAAGAAGATTTGTTGATCAGAATACAAGAATGAATGTAAATTATGTTTTAATCGATGCTAACGCTGTTCCCGATAAAGATGTTAATGTTACAAATGAAGATATAAGAAAATATTATGATGATAACCTTGAGGATTATAAAGTTGAAGCTCAGAGAAAACTTAAATATGTCCTTTTCTCAAAAGCTCCAAACAGAGATGATTCAGCAAGTATAAGAAATAACCTTATCGCTGTTTTAAGTAAAGCCAAGGATGATACAGCCTCATTTAAAACTTATATTGATATCTATTCTGAACAACCTTATAAGAAGGACACTATAAAGCAAACAGAATTACCTGTTGAGGCAATTAATGCATTTGTAAATGCAGCTCCGGGTGCTTTGGTTGGTCCTTATGCAAACTTTGAAGGTTATGTTGTTTATAAAGTCTATGGCAAAGTACCGTCCAAAGAAACTTCTGTCAGAGCATCACACATTCTTATTCCTTTAGGTTCTGATGAAACCAAAGCTTTAGCTGACGCAAACAGCATTTATGATCAATTAAAAAATGGCGCCGATTTTGCAAAACTTGCAAGGGAAAATTCAACTGATCATAACAGTGCTAAACAAGGCGGAGATGTAGGCTGGTTTGGTAAAGGAAGAATGGTTAAGGAATTTGAAGATGCATGCTTCAACGGAACCATCGGAGTTGTTCAAAAACCTGTTAAAACAAATTATGGATACCATATAATTAAAGTCACGGGTAAATCAAGCAATGATTATGTTGTTGAAAAGTTAGTTAACAAAATTAAAGCCTCAGGTACTACTATTGAAAATGCCCATACTGCCGCAAGTGATTTTTTGTATCTTGCCGATAAAGGCGATTTTGAAAATGAAGCTAAAGTGCAAAATCTTAAAGTTCAGGAAACACCATTGTTTGCAAAAGATGCAAGTTATATCCCTGGAATTGGCAGCAACAAAAATCTTGTTGACTGGGCGTTTGATTCAGACTTAAATGATCTTAGCGAAGTTTATAAAGTAGCTGGCGGTTATATTGTTGCCTACGTTGCAGAAGTTGTTAAAGAAGGCGTAAAGAAATTTGAAGATGTTGAGAAAACAATTAAACCTCTGGCAACACGGGAAAAGAAATTTGCAATTGCAAAAGGAATTGCAGATAAAGTTTATTCTCAGTTAAAGAACGGTTCTTTACAGATGGAGAACGCATCTTCAGTTAATCCGGTTGTAAGATTTGATACTACCGGTAATTTCACACCTATGCAAACTCCACCAAACATTGGCAGAGATTATGTCTTTGCTGATAAAGCAATGAAACAGGGACTAAATAAAATTTCCGAACCATTCAAAGGTCAAAGAGGTTATTTTATTATTAAAGTAGTTAAGCGAAATGATTTTGATAACTCGGCTTTCTCAATCCAGAAGAATTCATTGAGAAGTTCAATGCTACAGGAAAAGAAATCCTATTTCTTTAACCAGTGGTTAATGCAGGTTAAAAAAGACGCTGATATTGAAGATAACAGGAGACTGTTCTACAGATAAGTTTAATGAATCTTATTCAAGCCGTGGCATTTAACCACGGCTTTTTTATTTTAAACTTTTGAACTTATTCTCTGAATGAAGTATTTTTAAGTTAAAACTTGTAACGGTCTGATGAAGCAAATAACGGTAATATTATTATTCCTGGCACTAAGTATTAACCAGTTATTTCCCCAATATGGGGGAAAAAGGTTTCTTGTTAATTTTAATGCCAATTATACTACCACGGCAAAAATATATTTAAACCCGTATTCAACTGATATCGACGTTAAAAACAGATCACTTGGTGTTGAGGATATTTATAGCCCATCAATTGATATCCGGTACCGGTTCACGGACGAAATCATCTTTGGATTAAATTCAGAATATATGAAATCCTCTGTTGATGCAGATATAGCCGCTATTGGGCCAAACGGAACAGTTTTAGTCCCTGTTAAAGAAGGTTATAATTTAATTCCTGTTGAATTCACAATATTCTATCTCCTTCCTTTTTCAACTGAATATTTTAAATTCCAGATGGGTGGGGGAGCAGGATATTATTATGGTAGCAGGTTCAAGGAATTTGGAGACGCATCCGTTAGTACTGTAAGCAGGGATTTTGCATTTGGAATTCATGTTATTACAAGTTGTGATTTTTTAATAAATGATTTCCTCTCTGTTAGAGGAGAAATGAAATTCCGTGACCCGGAATTTGAGTTGCGAAGTATGTATGAGAATACAAAGGTTAACAATAAAGGAGTTGAGTTGAGAATTCCGAAAAAAGAATTTGATTCCAAAGTGAATGTTGACGGAATAACATTTACATTTGGGGTAGGTATTTCATTTTAATAATATTCCCGCGATGACAACAAAAATAATTTACTTGAATGGTTTTATGGCCTCCGGCAAAAGTACAATTGGACCAATATTAGCAAATACACTTGGATGGGATTTTTACGATCTTGATAAAGTAATTGAACACGAACATGGAAAATCTGTCTCAAATATATTTGAAGAGAAAGGTGAAAAATATTTCAGGGATAAAGAAACCGAGATGCTCTGTAAATTGTCTCAGAAATTAAGAAGTGTTATATCGTTAGGCGGTGGTACGGCATCAAGCAATAATAATCTTGATGTAATGAAGAAGACCGGAAAAATAATTTATTTAAAAGCCTCTCCTGAAGCACTGTTCCAAAGGTTACGTTTTAAAAATGACAGGCCGTTACTTAACCCGGATTCCGAAGATGAAGCAGGGGCTAAACTGAAACTAAGGATTGAAGAACTTCTTAATAAGAGAGCACCGTTTTACGAACAGGCAGATATCATAATCGATACTGATCAATATCCGCTTGGTAAAACAGTAGATTTAATTGCGAAACAAATCATAAAGAGAATAAATGAAGAAAATTGAAGTTGAGTTGAAAGAAAATCCTTACCCGATTTTTATTGGAAAAAATATAATATTTCAGATATTACTTAGACAGATAAATCAAAAATATTCAAAAATACTTGTCATCTCAGATAAAAATGTTGCCGGTTTATATGGTAGTAAATTGAATCTTATCCTTAAAAAAACACTCAAACCGGTTTATTCCATCAATGTTGCTTCCGGTGAAAATTCAAAATCTTATATGCAGGTTGTAAGGATTCATAAATTTTTATTAAAGAATAATTTTAACCGCGATTCGCTTATAATTGCATTTGGTGGTGGAGTAGTTGGTGACTTGGCTGGTTTTGTCGCTTCAACATATATGCGGGGAGTGGATTTTTGCCAGGTTCCTACAACATTACTGGCAATGGTTGATAGCTCTGTAGGCGGAAAAACAGGAATTAATTTGTCCGGTTCGAAAAATATTATTGGTTCATTCTATCAGCCTGTGTTTGTAATTGCAGATACGAGTTTCCTTAAAACTCTTGATGAAGACGAATGGATTTGCGGCCTTGGTGAAATTCTTAAATACTCAATCATCGCTACGACCGGTTATTTCAATTATATCAAAAGAAACTTAAAAAAGATTCTTGTGAGAGACGATAAAATTGTTGAGAGAATAGTATTTGAGTCGGTTAAAAT
>CAZIDB010000111.1:0-6368 GCA_964537965.1 uncultured Melioribacter sp.
TATGAAACGAAATGCAGTAATACTACAAAGGGAAAAGACAGCATTACTAATTATTGACGTGCAGGAAAAAATTCTTCCTGTAATGCTAAACCGGGAAAATCTTGTTTCAAATATTGAAAAGCTTGTTAACGGTTTTAAGGTTCTTAACATTCCAATATTCTTTACAGAGCAATATCCTAAAGGATTGGGTCCAACAACTCCGGAGCTTGTTAAACTTCTTGAAGGTTCGGAGGCAATTTCCAAAATGTCGTTTAGTTGTTTTGGCGTAGGAGAATTATTTACAACTCTTAAAGAGAAAAAACTTCCCCAGGTTGTTGTGTGCGGTATTGAAAGCCATGTATGCGTACAGCAAACAGTGCTTGATTTACTTGTAAATGATTTCCAGGTTAATCTTGCTGCCGATGCCGTTTCATCAAGAAAAACAATTGATTATGAAATTGCACTGCAAAGAATGAATGAGCACGGAGCAGAAATTACTACAACAGAATCAATTTTGTTTGAACTGCTTAACGTTTGCGGTACCGATGAATTCAGAACCATATCAAAACTAGTAAAGTGAAACTTCATAGCCGATTAAAAAGTAGAATTGTCATCACGAGCGACACGAAGTGATCTCATTTTTAGTTTTAGTGGAATAGATTGCTTCGTCGTTTCATTCCTCGCAATGACAACTACTTCACTTTTTAGACAACCCAAAAAGTATGGGCCGTTTTATTTCACCTGTTCAAACTTAGCCGTAAAATGTCTTAGCATCGGAGCCTCGTAAACTATTTTATATCCTTTCATCTTCGCCCTGTTTTTGAAAACATCAATCACAACTTCGGCTACATAATCAATGTGACTCTGTGTGTACACTCTTCTTGGTATTGCAAGACGAACTAATTCCATTGGAGGAGGAATAAGCTTTCCATCTGCTCCGTATTTACCAAACATTACGCTTCCAATCTCAACTGCACGAACTCCGCCTTCCACATAAAGTGCACTTACTATTGCCTGTCCGGGATATTTATTCGGTGGAATATTTGGTAAAAATCTTTTCGCATCAATATAAATTGCATGACCGCCGGGTGGTTCAATAATAGGCACACCGGCAGCAACAAGTTTATCTCCAAGATATTCAACACTTCTTATTCTGTACTGTAAATATGGTTCCTCTAAAACTTCTTCTAATCCTTGTGCAATAGCTTCAAGATCTCTCCCGGCTAAACCTCCGTAAGTCGGAAATCCTTCGGTAACTATTAATAAATTCCGGCAATTCATAGCAAGGTTCTCATCATTTAAAGCAAGGAAGCCGCCTATATTTGCAAGACCATCTTTCTTGGCGCTCATTGTTACGCCATCTGCATAAGAAAAAATTTCCTGTGCAATTTCCAAAATAGATTTATCCTGGTAACCCGGTTCTCTCTTTTTTATGAAGTATGCATTTTCTGCAAAGCGGCACGCATCAATAAAAAGCGGAATGCCGTATTTGTTTAAAACAGATTTTACTTCTTTAATATTTTGTAATGAAACAGGCTGACCACCACCGGAGTTATTAGTAATTGTAATCATGCAAACTGGGATATTCTCTTTCCCCTTTTCAAGTATGAATTTTTCCAGCGCCTCAACATCCATATTACCTTTAAAGTCAGCTCTTATTTCAGGATGTTTACCAACCTCAACAAGAAAATCCTCGCCTTCCGCGCCGGAGAATTCAACATTTGCTCTTGTTGTATCAAAGTGTGTGTTATTAGGAATGTATTTACCTTTTCCACCAATAACTGAAAAAAGAATCTTTTCTGCTGCCCTGCCCTGGTGTGTTGGAATTATATATTTTAATCCCGTTATTTTTTTTACCATACTTTCAAACCTATAAAAGCTTTTCGAACCTGCATATGCTTCATCCCCATCCATAATGCCGCTCCACTGTTTAGCGCTCATTGCAGATGTTCCGCTGTCGGTCAACAAATCAATAATTACATTATCTGCATGTATAAGGAACGGATTATAACCGGCTTCTTTAAGTATCTTCTGCCTTTCATCTTTTGTTGTAAATTTAATTGGTTCAACAGATTTTATTTTGAAAGGCTCAATGATTGTCTTCATCTTAAAATTTCCATTTTGTTGAAAGGAAAATTAGCCGTTTCAATAGTTATTGGCAAAAATATTTTAAGTAAACAATTCTTTACTTTAAGTAGATAATACTTGACATGTTGTTAACTATTGTCTACTTTGATACAGAAAATTCAGATGATATGTTAAAAAATAATATCAAGAAGTTACGGTTCAATAAGAACCAGACCACGCAGGAAGATCTTGCCTCAAAGGTCGGTGTTTCAAGGCATACAATAATGGCAATTGAGAGCGGAAAATTTAATCCATCAGTAAAACTGGCCTTAAAGCTGGCAGAGTTTTTTAATTGTAAAGTAGAAGATATTTTTTTTCTAGAGGAGGAGAACTAATGTTGTTACGATATTATTTCGAAACCATTGCCGGACTGCTTTGCCTTGTTCTTATTCTTTTATTTGGAAGTAAAGGAATAGCTTCTCTTGCAGTTTTTGCATTATTACCAATCATTATGCGGTGTAAAAAAACCAGTACTGATGAAAGAGAATTACATTTGTTTTACAAGGCAGGAAATTATACGATGGGAGGAAATATTCTTTTTCTGTATCTCATCTACAGGTTTTCAGACACCGCAATAAATGGAAACATTATTGGTGATAACTGGTTTGCCCTTGCCGTTACCACCACACTTTTTGTTCATGGCCTGGTTGGATTATTTCTATACAAGACAGAGTAAAAAAAATTTTCT
Organism: uncultured Melioribacter sp.; assembly: GCA_964537965.1. GTDB lineage: Bacteria > Bacteroidota > Ignavibacteria > Ignavibacteriales > SURF-24 > SURF-24. Next base: position 2,795 of record CAZIDB010000111.1, read on the forward strand.
TTCATTAACACAAAATAAATTATTAAATTGTCTGCGTTTCATTTCGTCTTCGTTTAAATAACATATATAAATTAATTATGGAGATAAACATGGATGAGAATTACAATGCTGAAAATGTTTCAGCAGAACCAATCCCGGATGAAGAACAGTTAAGTCACTCCGATAAGTTAACAGGTTTATTTACAGAACCCGGTAAGACATTTGCTAAAATGGCTAAGACAGATCCCAAAACAATCGATTGGTTGTTGCCGGTTTGCATTATGATTTTATTAGCTATTATTTCCAACATCGTTTTAATGAGCAATCCTGTAATTAAAGCCGATGCAATGGATAAGCAAATGAAGCAGATGGAAAAAAACTTTAGCGAGATGGTTGCAAAAGGACAACTAACACAGGAACAGGCGGATGAACAACTCGATAATATGCGGGAGAGATTTGCGGGTGGGTTTGGCGCCGGAATGATAGTTATTCAGGCTGTTTCTACAGTAGTGGTTTTATTTATAATATTTTTCATCGTATCACTTGTATATTTTATTCTTTCAAAATCAATTCTTAAAGGCAACGGAACCTTCGCTTCGGCAATGGTTGCCAACGGTCTGCCTTATTATATCAACATCATCCAGATAATTATTGTTACAATCGTTTCCCTGCTTGCAAGTAAACTTTATGCAGGCACAAGCGTTGCAACTTTTATGGATATGGAAAAGTCAACTTTTATTGGCTGGCTGCTGGGCAAAGTTGATCCTTTAACAATCTGGTCTGTTTCGGTAACAGGAATCGGGTTAGCAAAAATGTTCAGGGCAGATAATACAATGAAGTATATTATTGCGGTATTGGCTGTTTGGCTTGGCTGGGGATTGATAGCCTTCTTTTTAGCCAAGGCTGTTCCGTTCTTAAGTTTCTTAAATATGTAAAACAAAGAATGCAAAAAGAAAAGCGGTTCCCGGCGACGAGGAACCGCTTTGTTAAAGATTGCAGTTCGCTTGATATTCAATTCTTCCCCTCGTAAACTGAGACTATCCTGAAAAACAATCTGCAGAAAAAGGACAATTCTATTTTAAAGTATTTATACTATCAAATGGAAGTTCAACTTTGATAAGTGAGTTCCCTTTTCTGCACAATTATCGTAACAAAGAGTAAAAAGTTTAATCCTTATCATGAAATATTCCATCATCAAAAAAAGTTTTTATAAAATGCTCTGGGGATCAATATCAAAGAATAACCTGATGTTTCTGTAACGGGATTTCTGGTTGAATTGAATATATGAGTTTAAAACGGCATTGCGTAAATATGCACCTCCCGGATCAAATTTCCTGTCGCTTTTAACAAGTATATGAAAACGGTAAAACTTTTTAAGCCTTGCTAATATTGCTGCACTTGGCGGAGTTATTTTTATTCCCTTCTTATGCGTTAAAAGTGAATTATAAAAATCGCTGATTGCACCTTTGGCATAATCTTCATTTTCATCCTTAGCTTCAATCAAACAGATTCTTGTAAACGGCGGATAACCCATCTGTTCTCTAAGCTGAATCTCTTTTTGATAGAAACTCTCATAATCATTAGCCAACACTTTTTGCAAAACAAAATGCTTGTCATTTTGAGTTTGGATTATAACTTCTCCCGGAGTTTTACTTCTGCCTGATCTGCCTGCAACCTGAGTAAGTAATTGAAATGTTCTTTCGTCAGCACGGAAATCCGGCAACCATAAAGTTGTTTCGGCAGATATAACCCCGACTAATGTTACATTCGCAAAATCCAATCCTTTGGAAACCATCTGCGTTCCCACAAGAATATCAATTTCACCTTTACGGAACCTGTTTAGAATTAATCCAAGCTCACCTTTTTTATTTATAGTATCTGAATCAATTCTCTCGATCTTTGCGTTTGGGAAATAAAATTCAAGTTCATCTTCAACACGCTGAGTGCCTGTTCCGAAAAATTTTATCTTTAATGATCCGCAGTTGTTGCAGGCTTTAGGAACCGGCTTCATAAAACCACAGTAGTGGCATTGAAGTGAATTATTATGAATATGATATACCATCGGAACGGAGCAGTCCTTGCACGTTTCTACCTCGCCGCAATCTTCGCAGAATACCTGTGTTGCAAAACCCCGCCTGTTCTGCAGGATGATTACACTTTCCTTCTTATGCAGGCGAACGGCAATCTCGTCAAGTAAAATTTTAGAGAAGACATTCTCCATTTTCTTTTTCTTCTTTTCAACAAGAAGATTAACGAGTTTAATATCCGGCAGCTTTGCATTATCAACACGCTCTTTTAATTCAAGCACAGAATATTTCCCAATCTTTGTGTTGTACATGCTTTCAATTGATGGCGTTGCAGAACCAAGCACAACAGGGCAATTACAAATCTTTGCTCTTATTACGGCGGCATCTCTTCCCTGGTAACGCGGAATAAGATCATTCTGTTTATAACTTGAATCGTGCTCTTCATCTACTACAATCAAACCGATATTTTCGAGCGGTGCAAACAGTGCAGAACGGGCGCCGACAACAATTTTATATTTGCCTTCAATAATTTTACGCCAGGAATCATATCTTTCACCAAGAGACATGCGGCTGTGCACAACTGCAATAAGATCACCAAAATTATTATACAACCTTGAGGTAATCTGCGGAGTAAGAGAAATCTCCGGTACAAGAATTAAAACAGCTTTCCCAAGCGATAGTGTTTTTTTTGCAAGTTCAATGTAAACCTGCGTCTTACCGCTTCCTGTTATTCCGTATAGAAGATATGGATGAAACTCCTGTGATAAGACTTTAACATTTACTTCATCAATAATTTTTTGCTGGGCTTCTGTGGGAATTAAATCCTGGTTTGATTCAGTGTATGTTTCCTCGTACTTCCGCTCAACTTCTTTATCAAATACTTCAATAATATTTTTCTTTGCAAGCCCGTCAACAGATGACTGGTTTGAATTTGTTTTCTTCAGCAATTCGCTTAGCTGAACATCCTTGCTGCGCTGGTTAATAAGCTCCAAAAGAATTACTACCTGTTTGGGTGATTTCTTTTCAATCTCAGGAATAAAATCATAAATCTCATCAATAGCTTTTGCAAGTTTAACAAACTTAATTTTCTTTATTCCAACTTTTCCTTTTTCCAATTCGCTTAGGATAGAAACAGCGCCAAGTTTTTCAAGTTCTCTTAAAGCTGCATAAATGTTTTTCTTATTTACTTCTTTTTGAAGAGAGCTTAAACTGATTACATCTTTCTCCGAGAGAATTGAAAGCAATTTATACTTTACGGATTTAGTATTCTTTTCTTTCTGAAGCAGCTCTTGGCAGAAGATTTTATCGCCGGATATTTTTTTCTTTGATTCAACTTCCGTCCCATAGGGAACAGCATTCCGCAATGCTTCTCCAAGAGAGCTTAAATAATAATCAGAAATCCACTCGTAAAATTTAAGTGAGTCAGGGGAGAAAATCGGAAAGCGATCAATTATATCCTGTATGGATTTTATTTCTTCTTTAACATTTGTTGCTTCGGTAATTTTAACAATGAATCCCGTTAAAACTCTTTTTCCAAAAGGAGCAACAGCTCTAACACCAACTTTGGC
>CAZIDB010000111.1:6468-11202 GCA_964537965.1 uncultured Melioribacter sp.
TATTCCGGTTTATAAAATGGTTTAAGGTCTCTTGTCTTTGTTCCTGCAACAGGTTCAATCAGTATCTCAAATTTCAAAGGAGTAATGCTTTCATCCCACAAAATTCTTTTATGGTTAGCTGATCTTATCACTTCCCCGTTCGTAGAGACAACGCTGTCATCTAAAGCAAGCGTTAAAAAATAAAATCCGTCTTCATAGGATAAATTTTCTACATCACTTAGTTTTTTAAAATAATAAACAGATTTTCCGTTAAGCTTATTATCCTCAACCAGTAATTCACGTGATACAATTGTTTTACCTTCAGCTTTCATATCATCTAAAAATTTATCGCTCTTCAACAGGTAATCAAAAAGATTAGTCTTATCCTCTTCAAATTCCTGGTCGTTTGCAGCATCCGATCTTATATCATTATACCAGACTGTAGCAGTGCCGTTACCGGCTTTGCTTGCATCAACAATGTAGACTATCTTATGTCCAACAAGGCATCCGCTTAATGATAGAATAAAAACAAACGCTAAAAACAGGAACAAACTTCTCATTTGTACCTCCCATATATTTCTTCGTTTTACAACTGTGTGAAGTTTAATGAAATTTAGTTTTGCAAGCAAGAGACAATGAAGGAAACAGATAATTTTAATTTATGCTGTAATACTGGGTTTTTGCTTTACTAAACTACTGTTGATCCTCTACGAGGATCATAATATTGTTTGGATATATTATTTATAATTATTAAACATCTACGATGTTTGGAGTTTCGTTTAGATTAATCTCTCTAATGTTTAGCAACCAAACAAACATTGAATCTAACCTCGTAGAGGTTAGATTATTGTAACGTACCGCTCTCACTCATTCTTCCTAATCCTCGTAGAGGATTCATAAAAAATAATTACTCATACAATCCAATCTTAATCCTTCTCAAAAAACTCAAATAGATATTTCTCATCATACTTAATTTCATACCTTTTCAGAAATTTAATATACTCATCTCTGAAAGCATTTTTCTTATGATGAACCTCCTGGTTTAATATATAATTATAAATTTTATCTAGTTGAGACCTACCATAGGAAAAAGCTCCGTATCCATCCTGCCAATGGAATTTACCCTTTACCAATTTTTTTGAATTTATAAATGAAGATGATTCTCTTTTTATACAGGCAACCAGATCGGATATTTTATCATCGGGATTTGCCCCATATAAAATATGTATGTGGTCTGGCATTCCGTTTATAATTATGGATTTATGTTTTCTATGTGTAATTATACCGGCTATGTAACTGTAGACTTCACTTTTTATATCGTCGGTTAACAATCTTTCCCGATGTTTGGGTGAAAACACCAAATGGATATATACCTGTGTGAATGCTCCCGGTTTCATAGGACATCCTTTTTATTGATCCTCTACGAGGATCAGATTTTCGATTTTATTATCATTCTATAATTATTAAACATCTACGATGTTTATTGTGTAGTTGATTTTTACTATCATTTATAAATTATTAAACAGCCACGGGATTCTTCATTACCAGTGTTCAAAATCTACTACACTTTCTGAAGCATCACAACTTCTATTTAACCTCGTTGAGGTTATAAAATAGTAACAAGTATTCACCACCCAAATTTCATAATCCTCGTAGAGGATTAACAAACAAATCCAAGATAATTCTACATCTGTAATTTTTAACAAAGCAACATTTTATCAGTATCCAGGCATAAAATATAACCTCGTAGAGGTTACATTAATGCAACAAGAATGCATCCCCCATCCTTCCTAATCCTCGTAGAGGATTAACAAATAAGGCCAATTCATAACAAAACGAGAAGCACCATTTAATTCTACTTTACAATCATGAATTTCTGCGCACCAATAAATTCATTTCTATTCCGCACGAGAATAAAGTAAACTCCGCTTGGAAGATCATTCCTGTTAATTACATAATTACCACTATAAACTTTTTCACTCTTAACCAACTCTCCAACTGTATTATAAACCGAGATTGAGTATTCATCATTCTTGTTTGGAAATTGTATCCGACTAATATCAAAAACCGGATTTGGATAAAGTTGAATATCAAAATTTTTATTTCTATTCTGATTTTCAACTCCTGTATAAATATAATTTTTATATAAATATGCGATCAATATAATCCCCTCATAATTTCTTTCTAAAACAAATAAGGGACCTCTATGATTCTCCGCATACCAGTTATATCTTACAAGGGTATCTTCTCTTTCTCCTTTTGAAGTAATTTCATGTATAGTTTTTATTGTTTTGAACATCAGAGCATTTTTATAGATTTTGTTCTCCGGTAATATCAAAGTCCCATAAGCGTTTGCTGATAATAAATAAATACCATTTTTATATACATAATCGTAAAGGACAAAATCCCACCAGGAACTTTTATAGCTATCCTGATAAGTAGTATTAAAAGTAAGGGGAAATTTCAACTCAGTTAATGGATCAGTGTAATGATTACAATTCATTTCAGCTACATATGAATCGCCCCAATAACCAAGATATTCAACTTTTTCATCGTCAACTGTGTAGTAATGATAATCTCTGTCCGGATCATTGCGGGGTTGATAAAAATCCACCACATAACAAATCGTTGATTTATTGTATTCAACACACTTTTGATTGAAGAAAGGAGTTTGGGCTGGATCCATTATTACAATTGTATCAATAATCTCAGAATTTTTTAATGAATATAAATTTGAATAATCCCAGGTAAGGTTTTCTCCTGAATCGGGGACAGAAAGTGTATTCAGATTTTCACCAATTATCCAATCCTTAATGCATTGATCTCCAATTTTAAAATAATTCTCTCTTGTTATTACCGGAGACTGGCTATAGAGCAAACCTATTAACAGTAGATTAAGTAAGAATGATTTTGTTTTCATAAATGATAACCACGTTTAATGAAATCAATCTAGCAACAAAAAGAAAACAAATGTTAAACCTTTTATAAACCCTGGTTCAAGTTAATCAGGAAAGAAATTATTTTCAATAGCACTTAACCCCGTTTTTATTTTACCAAGTACCACAAAGAGAACCTCTTTGAGAAACTTCGTGATAGAGTTACACTACCGCCGGTTCAAGTAACGTAAGTGTTTGATTATCTGCATTAAGTTCTGCCATTATACCGAACGGAAGAGTAAACTTATTTACAACATGCCCGAACGATAAACCATAAACTATCGGCAGTCCAAGCGGGTATAACCTGTCGTACAATACTTCCTGCAATGAAAGTGAATTGACAAACTCCGGGTCCTGTTTCTTCACTTCACATTTTTCAAATATACCCAATGCAATTGCAGAGGCTTTAACAAATTTTCCAGCCTGAATCATTTGAGTTAACATTCTGTCTATGCGGTAAGGCTCTTCCCCAATCTCTTCCAGGAAAACAATTTTTCCGGTTGTATCAACATCATACTCAGTACCTATCAATGATACTACAATTGAAAGGTTGCCGCCTACAAGCCTGCCTATTCCTTTACCACTTCTGATTGTATATAATTTTTTATTTTCCGGTGGATCAATTTCTTCGGCATTAAAAAGAATCTGCTTTTCTGAAGGATTTAAAAGTATATCTGTAAAATTCTTTTTTGAAAAATCATTATATGTAGATGTACCCACAGGACCATGAAAAGCAACCAAGCCTGTTTTTGCAAAGATGCCGTACAACAAGGAAGTAATATCGCTGTAGCCGCAAAGAACTTTAGGATTATTTTTAATTGTCTTGTAATCAAGCATCGGAAGAATTCTTGAACAGCCGTATCCACCGCGCACGCAAATAATTCCGTCAAACTCTTTACGGCCGAACATTTCATTTAATTCTTCAGCACGGCGCTGGTCGCTTCCTGCAAGGTAACCATGCTTTTCCAAAATGCTTTCATTATAAGCTGTTTTAAAACCAAGCTTCTCAATATTTTCAATTGATTCTTTTAATTCATCTTCATTAATTGAACCGGCAGGCGCAACGAGTGCAATTGTATTTCCTGGCTCTAATCTTTTAGGTTTAATAATTTCTTCAGTAGGATGAAAGGTTTTGCCAAATGTTTCCGCTTTACCCAGCAGAGAGAAAGCAGAAATGGCTGAGGCTGATTTTAAAAAATTTCTTCTGTGCATTTTACTCTTTAAATAAAATTATAAACAATTAAAATGAAATTTCTTATTGATGTAAACCGGGAATTATTTTTTCATCCCATAGCAGATGTTCATAAGTCTCGCGGCTTCTTGAGACATAAAACTTATCTTTGTCAACAATAACTTCAGGTGGTCTTCTTCTTCCGTTATAATTTGATGACATAACCATTGCATAAGCGCCGGTTGTCATAACAGCAAGCAATTCTTTTTCTTTACAAACTGTTATCTCTCTATCTTTGGCAAGATAGTCACTGCTTTCGCAAACGCCACCAACAACATCTGCAATAATATTTCCTCTTTCTTCTACATTAACCGGTTGAATATGATGGTATGCACCATATAATGCTGGTCTGAATAATTCCGTCATAGCTGCATCAACAATAATAAAATTTTTATCCCTGTTCTTTTTTATGTATTGAATTTCCGTTACAAGAATTCCGGCATTAGCAGTAAGATATCTTCCCGGTTCAAACATTATTTCGCAGTTAAGTTCTTTTAATTGATCCTGCACTTTCTCAGCTAACTTGCCGGGAGAAAATATTTTTTCTTCATTGTAGCGAACGCCCATCCCGCCACCGATATCAAAATG
>CAZIDB010000111.1:11302-15422 GCA_964537965.1 uncultured Melioribacter sp.
ACATCGGGATTAATCCTTATTGCAACAGGAGCGATGAGATTCATTTCCCGCGCAATCTTATCAATCATAATTACTTCACTAATAGATTCAGCTTTAATCATCTTAACGCCGAATTCCAGTCCAAGTTTTATTTCTTCGGTAGTTTTTCCAACCCCTGTCAGAATAACTCTTTTCGGGTCAACGCCAATTTTCTTTACCCTGTACAATTCGCCGCTTGAATTAACATCCACACCTGCACCCAGATCATAAAACAATTTTATAACATTAAGATTAAAATTTGATTTGGCCGCAAAAAAGACAGTATGATTAATCTTATTGAAAGCATTCGTAAATGAAAGGAACTGTTCCTTCATATAATTCTTTGAATAGATATATGCAGGAGTACCGACTTGCCTTGCAATTTCTTCAACAGGCACTTCTTCACAAAATAATTTTCCATTTCTGAAAGTGTAATATCCCACTTCAAACAGATTCATTCTTTTACCACCGTAAATTTTTATAACTCTGCCAAAAATATATGAATTGATAAACAAAAGAAAGGAATGGATTAAAGATAGTACTGCAATAAATTCATTCTTCGAGGAAAAGTCAGGTAGATGAAATCGACTTTAAATTTATAATCCGGTTGTTGAAATCTCAACAAATAGAAGTATTTCATTTTATTATTCGTATAAGAATAACTGAAGACGGGCTTTTCAATGTAAATTGATTGTTTTCAAATAATAAATTAAGATTTTTTCTTCAGCACTATTATTTGCTGAACATTAACCGCAGCAACGATAAGACCAATAACTGAAGCCCCATGTTTACCGGTTATTATTCCCCCAATCATTAGCACAAATCCGATAATAAAAATTATAAAATGTAAAATATTCCTTGTTGTGTTTTTCATATCATTTTTAATAATTGAAAATATTTTTTTTGATAATAATTATTTATAAGATCATTTAGCAGGCTCTTTATATAAAATAAAATTATAGAGACATCCCTTACTTTTTAAAAGGGATGTCTTGCAGCTAATCATTAAAACAAATCACCAGGAGGCATCAGAAAAACTTATTTATAAAGAAGTTTAACAGTTAAGGATATCTTTCAGTCCTTAATTGAATAAATCTCCCGTTTTCAATTTTCCAGATGAAATAAGTTCCGCTTGTTACGTCACCATTCTTGTCAAATACAATATCGCCGCTTGCTCCCTGGTAATCAATCTGTCCGCCGCTTCTTAATAATTCTGAGCCGCGGGTAAATTCATTTACTCCAAGCGCTGTTCCGTTCTGTGCAACATCAATCAGGTTTTCCGAAATCATTTTGGATAACTCAGCATTGCCTGCATCAAGAATTTTCTTTTCACCGGATCTAAGCATAGCATAAGATACAAGATAAACAGCATCATAAATATTTGCTACCCAGACAGACTGCGGTTCCTTGTTATATTTCTTTTTAAAATTCTCTGCGAATAGTTTGTAGTTGTTATCATCCATAGAAATACCGGGGGCGGTTCCAACCATTCCTTCAATAAAAGTTAAATTAGTATTCTTAAGAATGCGCGGATCAAAATTGCCGTCGCAGCCCATCAGGATTGGTTTAACAAGTTTTTTGCTTTCAATGTACAAAGCCAGGTCGCTTATAAGTTTTCCAGCTTCCGATGCAGAAATAATATAAAGCACTTCCGGATTTCCTTTAAGAACTTTTTGAATATAATCCTTAAAGTCAAACTGCATATTATCTATTGCTTCTGCCGGGTAAGGAACAACAGCATTTACTTTAATCTTGTATACTGCCAACCTTTTATTCAGGCTTTCCGCAAAGTTCTTACCGTAAACATCATCAATATAAATTATACCGATTGATGTTTTCTTTAAATCGCTTCTGATATACTTAACTGCAATCTGTACCTGGTATTCATCAGATGGGCAGGTCCTCCATACAGTATTATTTGTATCCGACGGAAGTTTCGAAATTACAGGTGAAGTTGCCGAAGGTGATATTACTACAATCCCTTTTCTTGTAGTAACACTGTCTGCAATAAATTTTAAACCAGCAGAAGTATTTGGACCAAGTATAGCAACGGCACCATTGTTAATTAGTTTACCTGCTTTCTGAACAGCAACGGGATTATAATTCTCGCTATCCTCCACAAGCAGTTCCAGGGTTCTCCCGTAAATTCCGCCACCGTTATTAATTTCCTCAACAGCAAGTTTAGCTGCTTCAATACGATCGTCCTTATCGCTTATAAAGTTTGGATTATTAGCGTCAGTCATTGCAACAAGGAAACCAATTTTAATCGGCTCTAAAACAGATGAGCCCTTGCATTGAAATACAATTAAAGATATAAAAACCGGGAGAACGAATAAACTAACTGATCTTCTAAGATTCATTTTACCCTCCTGAATTTATATGAATAAAATGAAGCCTCGAATAATTCAGTCGTTGGCATTTATAGTATGCGGCTGGATTATTTTTGGTTTTATGTAAAACTCTGAATGAAATCTAACAAATTCGGAATACCGAGTCAACTATATTATCCTAAGCTAAACTTGATAAACGGCATCAATTTCGATAAGTTTAAATCCAATTTTCAATTAAAAATATAACTCCTTCAAAGTTTCTCCCACAAAGGAGAAATGCCGGATTCGAATTCAATCCTGTTAGTTAAGGACCAATTTGATTTCAAAATCCATTAAACAGGAGAATAAGGAAAATATTTATGAGATATCCATATCAGGAAGTAGAAAAAAAGTGGCAGGGTTACTGGGAAGAAAAGAAAATTTATAAGACTGATCTTACCGATAAAGAAAAGAAAATTTATTGCCTCGTAATGTTTATTTATCCTTCAGGAGCAAAACTACATTGCGGTCACTGGTATAATTACGGGCCAACAGATTCCTGGGCAAGATATAAAAAACTTCAGGGTTATAATGTTTTTGAACCGATGGGATATGATGCATTCGGTTTGCCGGCAGAAAATTATGCGATCAAAACCGGCATTCATCCAAAGGATAGTACGTTAAAGAATATTGAAGATATCCGCGCTCAATTAAAAAATATTGGTTGTATGTACGATTGGGACGCAGAACTTGCTACCTGCTTTCCTGAATATTATAAATGGAATCAATGGCTTTTCCTTCAGCTTTACAAGAAAGGATTAGCATACAGAAAAAATGCTCCTGTTAACTGGTGTCCTTCCTGCCAGACTGTTCTTGCAAATGAACAGGTTCTTGCAAACGGCGGATGCGAAAGATGCGGAACAACTGTGGTTCAGAAAAACCTGACGCAATGGTTTTTCAAAATAACAGATTATGCAGAAGAGTTATTGCAGGGATTGGATAAAATCCACTGGCCGGAAAAAACTAAGTTAATGCAGAGAAACTGGATTGGTAAAAGCACCGGCACAGATGTAAAGTTCAAGATTGTAGGCCACGATGAAGAGATGACAGTCTTTACAACAAGACCGGATACATTATTCGGTGTTACTTATGTTGTAATTGCTCCTGAGAATCCTCTTGTAGACAGAATCGTTCATCCTGATTATAAAGCTAAACTTGAAGAGTATAAAGAATCAATTAAGTCCTTAACTGAAATTGAAAGAACATCTACAGTAAAAGAAAAAACAGGTGTGCCGCTTGGTGTTTATGCTATCAATCCTGTTAACGGAAAGAAAGTGCCAATCTGGGCTGCTGATTATGTTCTGGCAACATACGGCACCGGTTGTGTTATGGCTGTACCTGGACACGATGAAAGAGACTTTGAATTTGCAAAGAAGTTTGAACTGCCGATTATTAAAGTTATTCTTGAACCGGGTAAAAATGAAAATGATGAATTAACCGAAGCTTATGTTGAAGTTGGAACGATGATTAACTCCGGAGATTTTGACGGATTGAATTCTGATCTTGGAATAGAAAAGATTACAGATTATCTCGAATCAAAAAATCTTGGCAAGAGAAAAGTTAACTTCCGTTTAAGAGATTGGCTTATTTCAAGGCAAAGATATTGGGGAACACCAATCCCAATTATTCATTGTCCAAACTGCGGAGAAGTTGCAGTGAGCGAAGACGAACTGCCGGTTGAACTTCCGTATGAAGTTGAATTTAAACAAACCGGGCAGTCGCCGTTGATAAGC
>CAZIDB010000112.1:0-15396 GCA_964537965.1 uncultured Melioribacter sp.
AGATCAAAGAAAAGACCTTTCTCGGGTTTCAGATCGGGGTCGCCAAGTCTTATCACATTCCCCTGGTCAATGTACTGATATCTTTCTTCAAGGGAAGGCGAGCGGAATGAATGAGCTATGCTTAAAGTAAAATCAATATCCCGGAAAGCCTTGTAAAGGAAGTTGATATTGCCGCTGTAAGAGACTTCGTTAATATTTTTTTCATCCCACCACAGAATTTGTCCTGCCGGCGCATCACTTCTAACGCCGTCGGTTATATCATAAACCGGGTTATAAGTTTTTTCATTCTTTACGTTGATAAAATCAATTCGTCCGCCAACGGTAGAGTTTAGTTTGTTTTTGATTAATCCAATTTCATCCTGAGCATAAAAACCTATGCTTAAAAATTTTGAATCCGGAATTGGTTTTTCACCGATGATTTTATTTATAGTTTTTACTACAGCCTGTGTGTTAGGATTAAGCACTTCAATCTTCTGATATTTTTCTCTTTCACCGTTATACTCGCGCTGCCAGCCGTCAATTCCGGCAATTAAATAATTATCATCTGCCAGCGTCCAGTTAGATTGTACCTGGAAGCCGTTTACATTATGGTCTGCACCCGGAGTAATTTTAAGAACGCTAACCCGTCTTGGCGGTTGTGAACCAGAAGCTGGTACATTCTGTACCGTATAAGGAATATTCTCAACATCTCTTAAGATGAACTGATGAAAAACCTTCATTGATAAACTTTGCAGAGTTTGAGAAACAGAGCCGATCTTATATTCCGCGCTTGCCATTCTTCTCATCTCTTTCGGGTAGCGTACTTCAGCTTTGGATGGAAACAAAGAACTTCCGCCGGGAATGCCGACATTCTCTGCATTAAACTGCTGGTAACTTAATTTCAGTTCGTGATTGGTAAAAGGTTTTAAACCAAATGATGCAGAAATATTATTGTCTTCAAATTGCGAATTGAGCAAGGTACCCTGGGGTGTTTCAACATTATCAGCCTTTCTGAACATTCCGCTAAGGTGAAAATACCAGTTTGATGCTCCGCTGTTTAAAGTAAGATTAACTGCGGGCTGATTGTTTACGGAATTATATGTTCCGGTTAAGCTTCCGTTGTAATAATAATTCTTATTAAAGTAAGCGGATTTGGTATAGATATTTACAACACCGCCGGTTGCTCCAGTTCCGTATAAAGCAGATGCTGCGCCTTTAATAATTTCAATTCTTTCAATGTCTGCAAGGTCAATTAAAGATAAGCCGGCGGAAATATCAGTTGCTGTTTCAACACGGTTCCCGTCAATTAATGTAACAACACTTGAGCGGCTTAATCCTCTGATGTTTACTGTGGTTCCCCATATACCATCACGCGTTAATGAAACGCCCGGAATATTTTTAACAGCATCAGGAACAGTTAATGCTGGTGAGCTTAAAATTTCTTCACTTGTTTGCAAACCAATCGGAATGGGAATTTCCTTTAAGTACTTCTCATATTTATAACTTGATACGGTAACTTCTCCAAGTAAAAACGAAGCCGGATTTAATTCTATATAAACAAATGAAGGTGTGTCATTCTTTACTTCAACTTCCAACTCAGTGGTTTTATATCCAACAAATGAAACGGAAATTGTATAACTGCCGGCGGGCAAGCCTTCAATTAAAAATTTACCTTTATCATCAGTTGTCTTTCGTATGTCTGGTCCAAAAAGTAAAATATTTGCTCCGTTAAGTGCTGTTTGATTCTCTTTATTTACAACTGTACCTGAGATTGCTCCGGTTTGGGCATGTATGTTCATAGAAATAAATAATGAGATTACTATTCCAATAAGAAAATAGTTATTAAATCTTTGAAAGTAATTACGGACGATAATAAGATTACATAAAAACATTTTTTACGTTTGTCTCCTGAATGAATGTGTGATATATTTTTTCCGGTGGTTTAACGATTTGACTGGTTTCAAGATTGTAAATGACACATTTTTGTTCTGCAAATGCTGCAACAGAACCGTTTACGGTAAATTCTGCTGAAAGTTTTAAAATTATCCGGTCTATTTTTTCAAGCCACATGAATCCTTTAGGCGTGTCAAATAGCTTTATCTGCCGTTTATATTTGATGTTTGTTGAAGCTATAACCGGATAAAGATTGTGACCCAGTAAATTTTTTACCGGATAGTGTTCATCAAAAAAGATCCTTCTTAAATCTTCAAGCCATCGTACATAAACAACATTATTTAAATGGCCGGCAATATCAATATCATAAGTGGTTACAATAAAATCATTTTCCACAATTAAAGGTCTGTTGCTTTGTTTTATATCTTTCAATTTATTTTTTTCCTAAAACAATAAATCCGGAATTTAGTTCAGTACTTAACAGATTTATTTTAAAATAATTTTCCTGAAGTATTTTAAGTGTTGTTTCTGCTAAAATATTACCGCGCGGATGAATCTTGTTAAACCTGGAAAGATGAAGCCTGTCCATAACATCAAAACCAAGAGCATTAAAATCTGCTAAAAGCATAATTCCTGTTCTTGAATGAACCCGTATTATTTCTTCAAGGCATTTAACAGGATTTGATAACTCATGCAGTGTATTAAGGCAAACAATATTTTCAATTGAATCATCATCAAAGGGAAGAGATTCAAGATTTAGTTTTACAAATTTTACTTTGTCGAAATATTTTTCTGTTATTCTCCTCTCGGCTTCGGGTTTTTTATCCAGGCTGTAATCTCCGGTTAGTACGTTAAAGTTCATTCTTGTAAGTACAGATGAAGCTCTTCCTGTACCGGTTGCCAAATCAAGAATAATAGAATTATTAAATTTTGCCGCTTTTAGCATCTGGTGATACTCGCTGATTAAATTGTATCCCCAGCTTTCAAGTAATAAATCGCTGTCAGATTTAGGAATTGTTTCCGAAATATTCATTAATAACCCATTAAATATATTATCAATCCAAGACCTATTCCAAATACCATATTAAAGGTTTTAACAAGCAGTGAATCTTTAACTGAAAATGAGAGTAATGGAAGCATTCCATGTCCATCCTGAACAATAGAGCTTGTAAACAAAACAGAAAAAGGAATTAGACCCTGCGCATACATAGTAACAAAGATTAAATGCGGACCGGATTCCGGAATTAAACCGATTACCGCACTTAGAATAAGTATTAAAAATGTATATTCTGAAGTTAATTTGTCTATTTCCCAGAACTTTAAGCCAATCCCCAAAATTAAAATAGCGCCAAATGTCCATAAAAATGTCTTGAAGATATGCTTTTTAATAATATGTTTCCATATATGATCCTTGAGATAATGAGATATTCCTTCTTTATCTTCGTGGAATTGTTTCTCTTTACAATCAGAGCAGGTTTTGATTTTAAACTTCTTTATTATGAAGTCAGTTGCAACGCCAGCAATTATTCCTATAAAGAAAAGGATAATAAAAATTATAATAGCAGTTTTGGGAAACATAGCGAGCATTACAAACTGCTCATCGCCGGCGGTTGCGAGCAGCATTCCTGTTAAAGCTCCAAAGCTTATCATCCCATGAACAT
Source organism: uncultured Melioribacter sp. (assembly GCA_964537965.1). Taxonomy (GTDB): domain Bacteria; phylum Bacteroidota; class Ignavibacteria; order Ignavibacteriales; family SURF-24; genus SURF-24. Next base: position 3,534 of record CAZIDB010000112.1, read on the forward strand.
ACAACGATACACCCGCAAAGGAACCTATGCAACCGGGCGAAGCGCCAAGCAGGGAGGCGAGCACATATTGTTTCCATTTCCTACCTGTTTGTAGGATGGACGATAGTTTTCCCCTTGTCCAAACGTTTATTAGGTCAATAAGAATCATCATTACCAGAACAAGAAGAGTAATTTTAATTGATTCAGTTAATGCAGATAATACGAGGTCAACCATTTAAAATCTCTGTTAAAAATAAACAAACTTATATACTAACCAGCTAAAGTTAAATCAAAGAATCTAATTATTAAAGGAAATAATCAGAGGTATGGTTTAAGTCCATTTTCAAGCGTATTAAGAGCTAAATGAATACATTCATATTTGGATTCCGGGACACTCTCAAGAAAATCAAGAATATCATCGAAGCTTATTTTAGAAGCATCGGCCAGACTTAATCCCTTTATCAGTTCAGTTAATGCGGAAGCAGCAGCCTGCAAACCAATACAACCTACAAATTCAAATTTTGCGGAAATTATTTTTTCATTTTCAAGCTTAAGATAAATGATTAACAAATCTCCACAATCTGATTGATACCTGGCAATAATATCGGGGTTTTCAATTTTACCGAAGTTTTGCTGAAGGAAAAGCAACAGAATTGCTTTATCCGAATAACCAATACTTTTCAGAAGCTGAACAGAACTTGTATCTGACATAATTAATTTAAATCCATTTTAGTTTTATTCAGGTACTGGTTAATTACTTCAGTTATTTTCATGCTGCTTTTAAACCCTGTTATAATTTTTACTTTTCCTGTGTTCAGCACACTTTCGGCGTTGCCGCCAACCGCTCCGGTTAAAACAACTTCTGCATTTTCATTTATAATCAATTGTGCAGCTCGTGGCCCGGCTCCATGTTCTGAGTTTACTGCAGTATTTACGATTGAGTATGTTGTCTCATCTTCCGTATCATAAATAACGAAATATGAGCATCTGCCGAATTTTTCTGAAACAGGGGATTCTTTACCTGCTCCGGTTGAAGTAATAGCTATCTTCATTAAAGTACCTTTATTAATTTTGTAGTGAATTCCATATGGTTGTTATTTCAATTGAAGCTTTGCTCGCAGGGAATTCAACAATACTTTTTTCCTGCTGAAGAGAACGAACAACAGTTTCATCAAAAGGAATTTTGCCTGCAAGTTCTATTTTCTCTGCTTTCAGGTAGTCTTCAATCTTTGATGTCATTTCTTCATTAATATCAAATTTATTAACAACAACACGGACTGAAATATTAAATAATTTAATCAGTTTAATTATTCTTTCAAGATCGTGCAAGCCGGAGAGAGTTGGCTCGGTTATAAGTAAAATCAAATCAGCCGCGGTAATACTTGCATTTACCGGACAGCCAATTCCCGGGGGTCCGTCAACAATAAACCATTCTTTTCCGTTTTGTAAAAAGTATTCTGCAGAGTTCTTTTTTAGTTCAGTAACAAGTTTACCCGAGTTACCTTCGCCCGGCATTAGCCTTGCGAACAAAAAGTTTTTTGAGGTATCAACTTTACAATTAAAATAACTGCCTGAAATTACAGGCTGAAAATCAATTGCATTTTGCGGACAAATCTTTTGACAAAAACCGCAGCCTTCACAAAGCAATTCATCAACTTTAAAATTTTTAATTGCATCAAACCGGCAAAAGTTATTGCATATTCCACATTGGTTACAAATATCTTTATTTATTGATGCTTTCTTTCCACCGTAAAATTTTACTTCGTCTTTTATTTCGGGTTTAAGAAGAATGAAGAGATCGGCGGCATCAACATCGCAATCTGCAATTACACTGTTTTGTGCCAGCTTTGAAAAAGCCGCAGCTATTGTAGTTTTACCTGTTCCGCCTTTTCCGCTTAATATTACCAACTGTTTTTTCATTTCTTCTACCTGTTAAGCAATACTTCTTTCATCAGAAAAGACGATTGAATTTTATAAAATACGTCCCGGAATTTTTCTTTCAACTCCGGGAATTTACAAACCGGAGGAATTCCGTATGAATAGCATTCTGCAATTTTTCTTTCAAAGGGAAGCTTTAACAGAATTGTTATTTTTTGCTCTGAACAATATTTATCAATATCGTTAAATGAATCATCATACTTGTTGATTATTACTCCAAATGAAATTCCCATTGAACGGATGACTTCAACCGCAAGTTTAAGATCATTTAATCCAAACGGAGTTGATTCTGTAACAAGTATGCAATAGTCGGAATCTTTAACTGCTGCAACCATAGAACAGGAAGTTCCGGGTGGAGCGTCAATAAAATTAATTCTTTCCGGCACAGCTTCCTTTCTAACTTGTTTTATCAATGGGGCAGCTGCCATTTCTCCGATGTTTAATTCACCTTCAATAAACATCGTTAATTCAGATTTTGCATAACCGGTTCTTATTTCACCAATGTTCTTATTAATTTCTTCAATTGCTTTTTCCGGGCAAAAGTAACTGCACAAACCGCAACCGTGGCACATTTCCTCAAAAACCAGGACGTCATTCTTCAAAGCTATTATTGCATTGAATTCGCATAGATCTGTACATTTACCGCAGTAACTACATCTGTTAAAATCAATCCTGGGCAGTTTCTTTGTAACGTATTTTTGTTCGGTAATTATTGGTTTTAGAAGAATATGGCCGTTAGGTTCTTCAACGTCGCAATCAATGTAAACAGAAGGCTGAACCGATAAGGCCAGGTTAACTGCCACAGTAGTTTTACCTGTTCCTCCCTTTCCCGATGCTATAGAAATATTCATCTGAAACAAATCCTGAAATTAATTACAATCACCCTGATGACCCTCGCATTCCTGGTAGCCGGAGATTTTTCCTTCTGTAAAAGCTTTAAGAGCATCTTCAAGTTTTAATCCCGGAGCAGTAATTACGTTAATGCCGTAATTTTCGAAGAGAGAAATTGCTTTACCACCCATTCCACCGGCGATAATAACATTAGCTCCAATCTGGTTTACAAAATGAGGAAGTTGGCAGGTACCGCCATGATTTCCGGCTAATGGATTTTGAAAAACTTCATTTTTAACAACTTCGTTTTTATCGTTGATCTCATATAAATTAAACTGCTCGCATCTTCCAAAGTGTTCGGCAACAGAACATTCGTTGTGTATACCTTCAACTGCAATTGCCAATTTAGTGTTCATATTATTCCTTTATGTTTTATAATTATTATTTATGTGTTTCGTTTTGTTTTAATTGAATTTCCAGGAGTGAAATTTTTTCTTTCAATTCTTCAATTTCGGTTTTTAATATTGCTTGTTCATTCTGAACACCATTTCCTTTATTATTCCATTTATTTCCGCGGCATTGCATTCCGTGAAACTGGTTTGAAAATTTCTTATTGAAGTTTAGATTGTTAGAGGCTTTAAGCATTCCTAGTTTAAGTTTATCAATAACAACTCTAACAGTTCCCTCGACATTTTCATAAACTAAAATTCCGGCAGAATCAAGGATTCTGAAAGCATTCATTCCAACTCTGCCTGTAAAAACGGCTTTTATTTCTTCCTTTATTAAAAGCTGGGCTGAGTGAATCCCTGCTCCATCAACAACATTAACATTTGGATTAGGTATTGCATGAAATTCCAAAGTCTGGGCATCAATAATCAGAAAATAATTTGCTCTGCCAAATTGAGGACAAACAAAAGAGTCTAAATTATTTTCAATAGATGTAACAGCTATTATCACTTTTCATCATTAGTTAATTGACATTATTATTTATGTAATGACGGTTTAATAAAATTTAAACCGTCATTATTGTGAGTCTTTAACTCAATTCTTACTTGTTAAGAATTGTTTTAAGTACTGTTTCTTTCTTTATTTCCTTAGTGCAAAAGAACCAGTCATAACATTTAATATCTTCTTTTGCTTCCATTCTTTCTTTAGCTACTCCACATGAACCTGCTGTGGGGACAATTACATCATCACCCGGTTGCCAGTCTGCCGGTGTTGCAACCGAAAAAGCATCGGCAGTTTGTAATGCAATTATTACCCTGTAAAGCTCATCAAAATTTCTTCCTAAACTTAACGGATAGTAAATAACGGTTCTGATAATACCTTTAGGGTCAATAAAGAAGACGGCACGTACAGCTTTTGTATTACTTTCGCCGGGTTGAATCATCCCATATTTTTTTGCCACTTCCATTGTAATGTCTTCAATTAACGGAAATTTAACTTCAACATTTTTCATCCCTTTGTATTCAATTTTTTCTTTTATAGTCCGCAACCAGGCGATATGGCTGTAAAGCCCGTCAACAGATAATCCAACCAACTTGCAGTTTGCGTTTGCAAATTTTTCTTCCATAGAGGCAAAAGTCATAAATTCAGATGTACAAACCGGGGTGAAATCTGCTGGGTGACTAAAAAGTATTACCCAGCTACCCGCATAATCATTTGGAAAATTTATTTCTCCCTGTGTAGTAACAGCCTTAAAGGCAGGTGCTTTTTCACCAATGCGTGGCATTGATACCGACAAAGTCTCAGAGTTTTCCATAAGAAGTTCTCCTTTTGTTAATAAATATTTAGAACCATTTAAATGCAGAATAGCGGGATTGGGTACCGGTTTAAAAGATTTATTTAATTAAATTGTTTTGTCACTTGTTCAATCGAAGAATTATTTATTGTCAAATCTTCTTCTGCCACCGCCAAAGCAGTTTCCTTTTCCGCCGCCGCGTGGTCTTCCACCTCTGCCAACTCCAAGTATTTCATTTGTTGTTTCATTAGGTTTTGTGTCGGCTGCTTTTTGTGTTGAAAGAAAACCTGAACAATGTCCGCGTCTTCCGCCTGTCATTGAGCCTTTGCCCATAGGTCCGGTTCTGTCAAATCCTGGCATAATACTTCTCCTTAAAATGATTAATTGATAGAGTAATACCGCAACAATAATACCAGCGTTTATAAATGTAATATTCGAATTTTCAAAAGAAAGTTACTTGAACGGTACATTATGATTGCAATACTGCAATAGGAAATATTCATTACTGCACTACAACGATTGTAAATGACCTAATGCTTAAAATCTTAAAATGAAAAATATCTTTTTATTCTTTAACATAGTTTTTTCCGTGAATAAATCAGTTAAAGTGAGTCTTTGCAGATATACTACGTTCAGTATTTATTGAAGAACAATATTTATTGAATTTATTATCAATAAAAGAATTCTTTCTATTTGAATCTTGTGTCAGATTTTGTTCGTTTTAATTTATTAACCGAATATTGTAGCCAGCCGTCTTTTGTATTAGAAATAGCATCAAATTTATTTACATAAGGTTTTATGTCTAATAATGGAGTTCCATCAATTACATCAATATTTTCAATATAAATTATGTTGTCTTTTATTTCGTAAAGTTTCACAACAGACAAACCAATTGAATTAGGTCTCTTAGGTGCCCTTGTTGCAAATAATCCATGTGATTCTTTATCGAGGAAAGGGATCACATTTAAATCGAAACCCTTTACCAGATGAAAATGATATAAAAGAATTATATGTGAGAATTCCTCAAGATCCTTCAACCCAGGGACGTATTCCTTTTTTAATTCAATTGTTCCCTTTACTCTTTTAGCGCCTGCAGGTTGAATTGGAACCCCGCTAATATCTTTAAATGGAGAACGAATATATCCGATTGGTTTATAAGAAATCCTGCTGTTCATATTGATATAATTAAGCTTTTACTTTGCTGAATTGTACCTGTATTAAATCTGCAATTGATTTGAAAGATTTAGATACTTCACTCTCCGGTTTTTCAAGAACAATTGGTTTACCTGCATCTCCAAGTATTCGCGCATCAAGATCAATTGGAACAGAACCGAGTAATGGAATATTATATTGTTGGGATAGCTTTTCACCTCCGCCTGCTCCAAAAAGCTCTACAACCGCACCACAACGTGGGCAAATAAACCCTGCCATATTCTCAACAATACCGATGTAAGGAATTTTTAATTCTTTTGCCATATTAACTGAACGTTCCGCATCAAGTATGGATACATCCTGTGGAGTTGTAACCACAACGGCAAAATCAGGTTTCATCTGTTGTGCAATTGTTAAAATTTCGTCACCGGTTCCCGGGGGCAGATCGGCAATTAAATAATCAAGCTCATCCCATTCAACATCTGCAAGAAACTGGTTAATTACTTTTGAGCGCATTGGTCCGCGCCAAATTAAAGGAGTTCCGTTCTTAAGCAGGCTTGCCATAGAAATCATTTTGGCGCCAAACTTTTCAAAGGGAATCATTTTCTCATTAAGAAAAATTATATCGTTATCAACGCCTAACATCTTTGCAACATTTGGTCCGGTTATATCTGCATCAAGAATGCCAACAGAGTAGCCTTCCATTTGCAACGCATAGGCAAGGTTTACGCTTACTGTTGTTTTTCCAACTCCGCCTTTACCGCTGAATACGGCAATCCTGTGTTTTATTTTAGAAACTGTTTCAGAAATTCTTTTTTCTTCTTCTTCAAATGCTTTTTGTTTGTCTTGTTGATTCATATTATGCCTGTATAATTAACTTCCGATAAATATTTATTTTGTTAAAACAACAATATGACTTGTTGCCGGTTTGTTTTGTATTTCATTTACAATTTTTAATCCTGTTTTTTCAACCAACCCTTTTATTCCTTTATTGGCAAGGTAAGTTTTATAATTTCTGTAATGGTCCCTTCCTGCAAAGAATTCTACCGCTTCATTTAGAAAAGTCCAGAATGCTAATGGGCGCGGATAAAGATAATCTATAACAATAACATTATCTGCTGACTCTGAAAGTACCTTTAAAATTTTTACCCGGTGTTTCTCTTTAATTTCATGAATTACAAAAGAGATTAGGGCATAGTCGTAATGTTTGTTTTCGCTTTGGAAAAAACTAACAGCGTCACTATGGTAAAAGTTAATTTTGTCAGATGGGTTTTTCAGAAGATTCTTTTCAGCCCTGTCAATGTTTCGTTTTGAAAAATCAATGCCGTCAATCTTCCTGAAGTTGTCTTTAAATTTAAAAGCAAATCTTCCGGTTCCGCAACCAACATCACAAACAGTACTGTTTTCTGCTATAAATGGTTTAATAATATTAAAAGCATTATCTTGATTTGGGGCTATAAAAATGTCATAAAATAAACCATCGTACCAGTGATCTTTATTAATGCTTGCCAGATTTTTCATTTAGTTAACAGCTTTTATTTATACCACTTTTTTATTGCATCTGTTGTTGCATTAATAATTGGGTATGCAATAGGAGAAGCCGTTAAAAGCGGATGAGTGCCGATCTGCATATTGTTTATATCTATGTCGGTCATTTTATTTAAAATCATTACAGCCGCAATATTCAGCATTTCTCCAACTGAATTGCCGCCCATAATTTGTGCGCCCATTAATGTATGCGAATAAGTTGAGAAAATTAATTTCACTGTAACTTCAGAAGAACCGGGTAATTTTCCGGGATGACGATCAGGAGATTTTGCGATGCCAACTGTATAATCAAGTAAACGTCTTTTAGCGCGTTTTTCAATAATGCCACTTATGCCAAAAGCAGTATCTCCGATTTTAGTTGCGAATGAACCGAGCACACCGGGATATTGACGAATAACTTTTATTGAATAAAGATTAGAGCCAACAAGTCTTCCCTCTGCCATGGCGGTAGATGCAAGCATTATATTTGAGAATTCTCCCGTAAAGAAATCATACTTGGCGGCGCAATCACCTATTGCAAAAATATCTCTTTTAGAAGTGCGTAAGTAAGCGTCAACCAAAATTCCTTTTCCCTCTTCATAATTTAAACCGAACTCTTCTGCTAAAGTAAGATTTGGTTTATAACCGCAGGATACAATTAGAAGATCGCAATTAATTTTTGTACCATCGTTTAATTCAATTGCATTTACCTTTTTATCGCCTAAAATTTTCTGAACGCTTTTGCCTGTAATTACTTTGGCGCCTTCTTTTTCAAGAATTTCTTTTACCTTGTTGCCAAAGTCATCATCCATTGTTGGCAGAAGCACTTCCATCATTTCAACAATAGTTACATCTTTTTTTGCTTTAAGAAGTTCGTCTGCAACCTCAACACCAATATAACCGCCGCCAAGAATAACAATCTTTTCTGCTTTTTGAACTTTGGTTTTAAGGTCTTCAAGATAATTTTTATCTTTTTTTACAAGAAAGACTCCTTCTTTATCTACGCCTTCAATTTTAGGCATAACAGCTTTTGAACCAGTTGCAATTACAAGTTTTTCAAATTCAATTTCTTCACCACGGTTAAGTTTTAAGGTGTGGTTTTCTATGGAAGTTGCTTCGTCATTTATAATTTCTACATTGCTAGCAATAAGTGGAGCGTCCGGCAGGATGTTGTCTTTAACTTCTGCCAAAGTATGAAGCACATACGGAATTCCGCATGGAATCATTGGTTGAGTTTCTTTTCTTATTAAAGCTATTTTTTTATCCGGGTAAGTATTTTTTGCTGAAAGAGCACAGGTTACACCTGCTGGACCGCCTCCGACAATAACAATGTTATATTTTTTCATTCTTGTTCCTTTTGTTAGAAATATCCTTTACAGGAATTATTTATTTAATAGAGTTATTAGCCTGATATATTTGCAGAATAGAAATTTACGTTTTGATAGAATGTTTTTGTGATTAAGTGTTGCTTAAGCATACTCTCTAGAATTTCTTTGCGGCCGCCCATATCTATTATTAGTTTCAACAATGATTCTTCGCGCATAGGATGAACTCTTGTTATTCCAAGAATCTCATCTTCAATTTCACCAGCAGCATAAAAACTGTCGCTTTCAGGATAAAACAACGTCTCTGAGTTCGGAATATTCTTTTCAATATAATCTGAGAGCTGATCTAATGTTTTTCTATCTGGTGCAGTTGCAAAACTTTCTGTAGGCGGACGTGTTGGAATCGTAAAATATGATTTATCGCTTCTGAATTTTTTAAGGAAATTCCCGACCTGTTCAATTTCCTTTATGTTATCATTTATATTTTTCACAAGCATTGTTTCGGTTGTTAATTTGCCGTTGTAAATTTCAGCGAAATCTTCTATTCCTTTTAATATTATATCCAAACTTAAACGGGTATGCGGGCGGTTAATTATTTGCCAGGTCTTATCATTTACAGAATCCACTTTTACTGAAATATAATCTGCAAATAAAAGGTTTTCCTTTACATTATCATTCCATAAAAGCGACGAGTTTGTAAAGACTGCAATTTTATAACCAAAGTCTCTTAGAATATGAATATTCTTTCCAAGCGACTTATCAATTGTTGGTTCCCCGTTTGGTACAAAGCTGATGTAATCAATCTCTAATCCTTTGGCCTCTAATTTTTGTAATTTTTTTTTAACAAAGCAAAATAATTCATATGGAGATAGACAAGGCTCATAACAGGTTGAACAGCATTTTGTTTTACCAACCTGACAATAGATGCAGTCATATGTACAAATTTTACAACGTATGTTATTTATGCCAAGGCTTAAACCTAATCTTCGTGAGGGTACCGGTCCATATATTATTGTACATGGTATGCCGGTTTTTGCTATTACATTATTCTCAAGTTTCTCGCATAAGGTGGAAGCTTTGTTCTTAAGAAAGTGTTTAATTTTATTTATTTCATTTTTCATAATGGCCTCGTGAATTATAAATTACACTAAAAATTTCCCGGCCTTTGATTATTTAAACTTGTTTCAATCCATTTTCAAGATCGGCGATAATATCTTTCAAATCTTCTATGCCAACAGATAACCTTATAAGATCGTCAGTTATTCCGGCTTTGATTTTACCTTCTTTGGAAACTTTAGCATGAGTCATTGAAGCCGGGTGTTGAATTAAAGTTTCTACACCGCCAAGCGAAACAGCTAGTAAAGCCAGATGAAGGTTATTCATAAGTACTTTAGCGGCTTCAAACCCACCCTTTAATCCAAAGCTGATCATTGATCCGCTTCCTTTCATTTGATGTTTTGCTATATCATGTTGCGGATGAGATTTAAGTCCCGGATATTTAATCCATGCAACTTTGGGATGTTCTTCAAGATAAGCTGCAACCTGTTGGGCATTTTGTTGGGCTCTTTCAATTCTTATGCTTAAAGTTTTTAAACCGCGCATAACAAGGTAAGCCTGGTGCGGATCCATATTACAACCAAGGCTGATCATCATGTTTCTAAGTTTAGTATAAATGTTTTTTTCTTTTGCTATGATAATACCCGCAACAACATCAGCATGCCCATTTATAGATTTTGTCATCGAATGAAAGACAATATCGGCTCCCAGATTAAGTGGATTTTGCAGATAAGGGCTGCAAAATGTATTATCAACTACAAGCAGAATTCCGTTTTCATGCGCAAGTTTGGCACACGCTGCAATGTCTGTTATATCCATGGTGGGATTAGCCGGCGTTTCAATATAAAGCAACTTTGTGTTTGGTTTAAGTGCGCTTTTTACAACATCTATATTTGTAGTATTTATATAGGTTGACTGGATGCCGAATCTTATAAGTTGATTTTCCATAATGCTGCGAGCCGGTCCGTAAATTGCGTCGGTACTTACAATATGATCTCCGCTGCTTAGCAATGTAAGATAGACGGTGCTTACTGCTGCCATTCCGGAACTAACCGCTATTCCTCCATAACCATTTTCAAGAGCAGCTAACTGTTTTTCAAGGGCGTTAATTGTTGGATTGCCGATTCTTGTATAAATATATCCGTCACTTTCTCCGTTAAAGCACTTTGCCCCTTCATCTGCATTATCAAAAGCAAAAGTTGAAGTCTGATAAATTGGAGTTGTTGCGCTTTTATATTGATCCTCAATTTCGCCCCCGTGAATTAATTTTGTGTTGAAACCGCATTCGGTAATATTCATTAGTTAGCTTCCTGTTTTAAGTTTTTAAATTAATTTTTGCCAGTGCACTATTTAAGTAAAATTGCTGCAGCAAGAACAGTTGTCCATAGCCCGTTCTTATCTCCTTCTGCAGATTGTGTTATGTTAAATGTATTTACAATCTGTCCCGACATTTTGTAAACCTGTTCTCTTTCATTCCAGTCGGTTTCAGGATTAAAATCAAGTCCTAATGTTGAAGCGAGCATTGTTGCGGCGAGGTCTTCTGCATACTCTCCGGCATTTTTTACGGTTTCTCCAAACGGATGATGTTCCGATAAATAACCGTACATAGTATTATCTTTTGGCAATGCAACTCCAATAGAAGCGGCAATAAGTCTGTTTGGTTCATTTGTAGAGTTTCGCGCCATGACTGTAAAGGCAATTTGTCCGGGGTTTAATTCTTTCAGTCCTTCATCAAGACTTATTTTTTTACAACCCGGTGGAAAAATACTGCTTACAGGAACAAGATTTAGCTTTTCAATTTTAGCCGATCTGAGCGCCTGCTCAAATGAAGCAAGATATTCTTTATGGCGCCCTATTCCTTTTGTGAAAAATATTTTTGTTGGAACAAACATTTTAATTGCCTGCTGAATTGTTGTTGATTTTACGTCCTCTTTTAATAAGAATGCTTTTTCCGATTGGTTGCCCGCAATATTTCTCGATTACGTCACACTTTACTTTAAAGAGAAAATATATTTCTCTTTTACAGTTTTCCAACGTTTCGAAATTTCCCTGCCCTTTGGAGATTACCACATCAACTTCGTCATAAAGTCTTTTAAACTCATCTGTGCAATTATCCAGAACAGTTCCCGGCAAATCTGAACCGCTTTCTATAACAACACATAGATCATCTATACCTGTTTTATTAACATCATTCAGTGAAATATCATTTAGAATGGGTTTTGATCGAACAGCATAGTAAATTCTTCGCGGTAATAATTGTTCAATAAGAAATTTATCGAAGATGGCTTCTTCAAAATTATCTGCAATGTATAAA
>CAZIDB010000113.1:0-15158 GCA_964537965.1 uncultured Melioribacter sp.
TGTAGTCTACAAATGCATAAAACTCCACCAGTGTGGAATATAATTCAGGTTTCCGACAGTGGATACAATATTAATCCTTCGTTTGGAACATATTACAATATTTCTTATCAAACTAAAGAAAAGGATTACTGGAATTTTGTCTTTTCCTATTTTGCATATGATTATGAATATGGTTATTACTCAAAAACCAATAATACACACTGTAATTATGAGCATCCTATAACTTTTAGTTATCCACTACCAACATATAAAAGAGCTACGGCACAAAATTTATCTTCTTACTTTGACGGTTTTTTTGCGGCTTACGATTCCGATTCACTTGCAGATAACAAGGAAATATTCATCGATTATAAACCATTATATTTATACGGATATTCAGTTGATACGACAATCAATATTTCGAATTTACCCGGAGATGATATCAAATCCCAGGTTGCAATACTAAAACCTGCAACTACACCAATGGTTGGTAAGCTTTGTATTCTATGGGAACATGCTGAAAACAATAAGACCGATATCTGGTGGGCAACAACCACTTTTAAGTTCCCAACAGATGTTGAAGAAGGAAATATAAATCAATTTGATTTTTCTCTATCGCAAAATTATCCAAACCCGTTTAATCCCACAACAAAAATAAAATATTCCATTCCCGTAGAGACGAGGCATGCCTCGTCTCTACAATTCGTAACATTGAAGGTTTATGATATTCTTGGCAAAGAAGTAGCTACTCTTATTAATGAAGAAAAACCTGCAGGCAATTACGAGATCGAATTCGATGGTAGTAATCTTTCAAGTGGAATTTATTTCTATCAACTCAAAGTTGGAAGTCTTGTGGAAACAAAGAAACTTGTTTTGATGAAATAAACTTTACACCTTACATAAGAAAGAGATAAATAATTTCGTTAAACTTTACCAGCTTATAAATAAATTCATTTAATGATATAAAATTATCTTGAAATGGCTATTTGTTTACAAGTTTATAAATTTGTCCATCGAAAGCTAAAGCCCAAACGTGTTTAGCATCCAATGCAAAAACATCAATAAAATATTTATCAGTAAGACTTTTATGAAATCCATCTTTACTATTATGGAACGAGTATACTCCATCTATCCCACTTACCCAAACATTATTCTTATCTGCAAAATCAATTGAAGTTAAATTTAGATCGGGAATGCTATCAGAAAATTGCCACGTGTTTCCACCATCACTAGTTGTGTAAATGGGAGAATTCATCTCCATGGTATTGTTATAAGAAATCTTTGTAATTAGCCAGCCATTATTCGCATCTAAAAATTTTATAGAGCTAACATAATTTATACCGTTCATAGATTTTTCCTGCCAGCTTAATCCTTTATTTATAGAAATGAACAAATTATTAGATGGAGTTAAAACAAAGCATTTATCATTAACAATAGAGATACTCGCAGGTCCACCGTTTAGCCATTCTTTTTGTTTAATCCATTTGTAACCACCATTCGTAGTTCTATATAATTCGGCAGATTCATTTACTGTAAATCCAATGTACTCATCCACAAAGGCAATCTGCTGATAATACTTATATGAAGAATCAGTCAACCCGAATTTTGATTTCAAGGTATCGGTAAATATTATATTCCAGTTCTTTCCACCATCGGTTGTTGATAAGATTTTATTCTCACCACAAGCCCAGCCTTTGTTCTTATTAACAAAAAAAACGGAATAGACTAACTTATTAAGAGATGTTTGCTGGTATTCCCAGTTGGTTCCCCCATCCGTTGTATGAATAATTTTTCCTGAACTTAATGTAGCCCAGCCATTGTTTTCATCCACAAAAAATATATCCCAGTAATTGCCTTCATTAACTGATGAGCGGACAAGTTGCCATGAATCAGTTTGTGTTTCAACAGATGGGTTGTTGAATGCAATTCCAACTAAATGATCTTTGCAGGAAAGAAACATTACTCCGAACAGAGTAAAAACAAAAACATAAAACAATTTCTTTTTCATGTTTACCCCGGTATTTAATTTCTTAATTCAAATTTATGATTCAATTAAAATTATTCCCAACCTTTTAATCTTCGAAAATGCTTTTAATTATTTCACCAGTTTATAAATTTTACCGCTAAAATCTAAAACCCAAACATTATTATTATCCAAAGCAAATATATCAACAAAAAAACCATTCACATCAGATTGACTCCAGGTTAATCCACTATTTTTTGTTGAATAAATTTTTCCTGTTCCGGCAATCCATCCTTCCTTTTCAGTTGCAAAATCAACGTCCAGTAAATCATCTTTAATTATACTGCTTTGGATCCAGTTTTTACCTCCATCTGTTGTAGAATAAACAGGAGAACCGGCTTCTATAGTTGAACTGAGTCCATACATTGTAACAAGCCAGCCGGTTTTATTATTTATAAAATCAGCAGCTGTTATAAATTTAAGTCCGGTCAAACTTATCTTATTCCAATTTTCTCCACCGTTATCAGTGCTAAATAAAGAAGTGCTTCCCGCCAAAATAAATCCATTATTATCGCTGGTAAAGTTAATATTAGAATGACCAATTCCATCCCATCTCTCTTTAACAAACCAGGAATTTCCACCATCAGTTGTTGAGAGTAATTCACCGGCATTGTTAATAGTCCACCCGGAATCTTCATCTTTAAAATATATCTCAAGATATCCTTTTAACTTTCCATAGCTTGAGTGCGAACTATCTTCAAAGTGAATAAACCAGTCTTTACCACCATTTTCTGTATGAAAAATATAATTTAGCCCGCAAGCCCATCCAACATTTTCATCAACAAAACATATTGACTTGATATTACCTTTTAAGAACGTCTCTTCTTCAATCCAATCTTCACCACCATTTGTGGTATGCAGAATTCTGCCACTATCACAAGCTACCCAACCGTTATCCTTGTCGACAAAATACATACTCCAATAATAACCATCATCTACTGAAGTTCTCATTAATTGCCATTTGTCTGAAGAGACTTTTTGAAACGGTATTCCAACTAAATGATCTTTGCAGGAAAGAAACAATATCCCACTAAAAATTAGTGTAAAGCCAAGAAATAATTTCCTTTTCATATTCTCCCTACCTTTTGTTCTATGTTGAATGATTTTTATAATCATTCAGTTTAATAACCTGATACACGGAGTAAATCATTTAGATGATTTATAAATAACTCCTTTATAATCCGAAACCCATACATTCTTTTTATTAACAACTGCAATATCAACAAAACGAATATCGGTTTGACTAAAATCTGCAACAACTTCCCAATTATTACCGCCGTCTGTAGTAATGAAAATTTTTGTCGTTCCCAATATTATTCCTGTTTTGTTATCGAAAAAATTAACGTCATTTAAATATGCATCAGGCAATGAATCTACAAAGGTCCAATTCATACCTCCATCAGTAGTTTTATAAATTGGTGAATTTATTATAATTGAATTTGTCGGTACAAAAGCCAAGCTCCATCCTACTTTTTCATCTGCAAAATAAATTCCGGTACACAAAGGAGTTTTATAATCAAACTTTTGCCAGGTATTACCACCATCTTTTGTTTTTAATATTTCCTTCATTGTAAAAACATATCCAACCATATTATTTACAAAGAATAATCGTGCAGCACCCCTGTAAGACCAGGTTGCCTCAACTATCCAATGCTTGCCACCATCATTTGTTTTATATAATTCACCATAGTTATTTACTGCAAATCCTACGCTTGCGTTAACAAATAGAATTTGGAAATATATTTTTGGATTTGGAAGTTGAGTTGGATCCGTATCATAGAATTGAACCTGCCAGTTTGCTCCACCATCATTTGTATGAAGAATATACCTGCCACCGCAAGCCCATCCAATGTTATTATCTAAAAAAGTTATTGAGTGGATTGTTTCTTTTATACTACTGTTCTGCTGTTTCCAGTTAAATCCGCCGTTAGATGAATATAATATTTTTCCGCTGTCACCGGTTATCCAGCCATTATTCTCGTCAAGAAAGAATAAATCATAATAACTACCGTCATTTGGTGAAGGCCTTAATAATTGCCAGTTGGAAAAATCATTGTGCAGGAGTTGTGTTCCCACAAGATGTTCGTTGCAGGAAAGAGATAAAATCCCGCTAAGAATAATTAAGCCATAAAACAATTTCATTTTCATGACTACCCCGCATTTTTTTGTTTTTAATTTATCAGGAAAATATTTTATTCACAACATCTAAATTTATCCTATTGGAAATATTCTTTGCTTCCGGAGTGTACAGAAAATTAATAGTACCAACATAGTGTTGAGTAATTTTCCCTCTGACCATTTTTAAAGTGCTGTTTAAGAACCTGTTCTGCTCTGTAAATCCTTCTTCAAGTAAAGCTATTGCTGAAGGCAGCCAGCGCTCAGGAAACATTCCTGCAAACTTTCCACCGTTTCTGAACTGATTGATTTCATTTTCAATCGCCTTTAAAACCTTATCTGCTTCTTCAGGTGATATTGCTTTTGAGCTTTGCAAATTTAAAAGTCTTTTTACCGCATCTTTACTCGGAACAACAAGAGCAACAGTATATTGATTTTGATTATTATACAACATCATCTGGTCAATCAAGAATGAGTGTTCTGTAATAGCTTCCTCAATTCCTTCAGGCGAATATTTTTCACCATCACTGCTTATGAGTAAACTCTTGTCTCTTCCAAGTACATAAAGAAAACCATCATTATCAACATAGCCTAAATCTCCGGTGTAAAGCCAACCATCTCGGATTGTTTCTTTTGTTGCTTTTTCATTTTTCCAGTAACCGGCCATAACATTTTCTCCTTTGCAAACAATCTCACCTTTTTCACCAACAGGTAGTTCATTTCCCTTTTCATCACAAATCTTTACATCAAGGTTAACTACAATAGCACCGGAAGAACCAAGTTTATGTTTGAGCGGAACGTTTGCAGAAATAACCGGTGATGCTTCTGTAAGTCCGTAACCCTGGAACATTGGAATTCCAATAGCATAGAAGAACTTCTGCAGTTCAATATCAAGTAAAGCACCGCCACCAATAAAGAATTCAAGCCGCCCGCCAAAGTTTTCACGAATTTTGCTAAAGAGAATTTTATCATATAAATCAACCAGAGGCTTTAGCAGTTTCCTAAAACCTTTGCCTTTATTCCAGCCTTCTGCATTATATGCATAAGCTACTTTAAGAGCATCTTTAAAAAGATGTTCGGCAACTTTTCCTTTCTCCTTTATTCCTTTCTCAATATTCTTTCTGAAATTTTTTGCCAAAGCCGGAACGCTTAAAAGAAAAGCCGGTTTGTTCTCCTTAATGTTAATGGGAATATTTTTAAGAGTTTCAATTGGTGCACGGCCAAGCTGAACAGAAGCCATGCTTGCACCGTTTTTCATTAAAGTATAAATGCCGGCAGTATGCGCAAAACAATGATCCCACGGAAGGATAAGCAGCGAAGTATACCACTCAGGTATTGGCAGCAGAGCAGATGATTGTTCAACATTAGCAGTATAATTTCTATGAGTAAGAATTATTCCTTTGGGATCTGCCGTAGTGCCTGAAGTATAACAGATATTTGCAAAATCAGTTTCTCTTATACTGTGCCAAAGGGCTTCAAAATCCGCTCTGAATTTATCTAAGTATTTTTTCCCCTTCTCAATTACATCTTCAACAAATATTTCGTTTTCCTCGAATTGTTCAAGCTTATCAAGCACAATAACAAAACGAAGAGCCGGCAACTCATTTTTTATCTTTCTTATTTTTGTTAACTGGCTTTGTGAAATAATAACAGCTTTACATTCGGAATGATTTAGTCTGAACTTTAAATCTCCCAGTTCATCAATCTTTACTGAGATAGGAACGTTTACAGCGCCGATGTAAAGTATTCCCAATTCACTCATCACCCAATAATTTCTTCCTTCAGAAATCAGAGCAAGCCTGTCTTCCTTTTTAATCCCAAGCTTAAGTAATCCTGCCGCAAAATTATGAACATCAACCTGCATTTGTTTATAAGTTAATGGAAGATAATTACCGTTTGTCTTTTCCCACATTAAAACGTTCTTGGGATATTTATTTACGCTGTCTTCAAACAAATGCGGAATAGTGCGCTGGTTCATATGAATACTCCGATAAATTATTGGCTGACCTTTGTCCTCAATAAGAAATCCTGATTAAAATTTGGCGACCAGGATTAATATGCGAATGCAAATTATAAAATTCTGTTTAATGCCACAATAAGAATTTTTATATTCTACATTGAATCTAAAGCATACTTTAGATAGTTTTAAAACTAAAAAGGCAGAAAATGGAATTACAATTTATTGGCGCTGCAAGAACTGTAACCGGCTCAATGCATCTTATCAAAACAAACGGAACAACTTTTTTACTTGACTGCGGTTTGTACCAGGGCAAAAGAAAAGAGGCTTACGAATTAAACAGGACATTCGATTTATTTGATCCTTTGGAGATAGATTTTATAATTCTTTCACACGCTCATATTGATCATGCAGGTAATTTGCCTAACCTTGTAAAAAAAGGTTTTAAAGGAAATATATATTGTACTTTTGCCACAAGAGATCTTTCTATGCTGATGCTGAGAGATACTGCACATATCCAGGAGAAAGATGTTGAGTTCGTTAACAAGAAAAGAAAAAAGAGAGGACAGAATCTTTTCACTCCTTTATATACCCAGGGTGATGTTGAAGAAACCCTGAAATTATTTGTGGGAATTAATTATCACCGTGAATTTGAAATTACGCCTGAGATTAAAGTAACTTTTTTTGACGCCGGACATATACTTGGTTCTGCTCTTTCTTTTATTGTTATAAATGAAAACGGACGGCTGCTTCAGCTTGGATATTCAGGAGATTTGGGCAGACCAAACATGCCTATATTGAAAGACCCGGAAAAAATTCCTGATGTTGATATGCTGATCTGCGAAAGCACTTACGGTGGTAGATATCATTCAAGCGCAGATGAAACTGAATTAAAGCTTGCGGAAGTAATAAAGAAAGCAATAGACAGGAAAGCTAAAATAATTGTGCCGTCATTCAGTGTTGGAAGAACACAGGAATTAGTTTACGAACTGAATAATATTTTTGAAAGCGGGGCGGTACAAAGGATTCCTGTTTTTGTTGATAGTCCATTGTCAGTAAATATAACAGAAGTATTCAGAATGCACCCGGAATGTTTTGATTACGAAACATCCCAGTACCTCTTAAAAAACCGCGATCCTTTTGGATTTAACAAGCTCACTTACATTAAGGAAGTTGAAGAATCAAAGAAGCTTAATGCTATTGAAGGACCTTGCATGATAATAGCAAGCTCAGGTATGGCCGAAGCCGGAAGAATTCTTCATCATCTTGCTAACAACGTTGAGAACGAAAGAAATATAATTTTAATTGTAGGTTATAATGCCGAACATACTCTCGGAAGAAAAATTGTTGAGAGAGAACCTGTCCTTAAAATTCTTGGCGATGAATATAATCTTAAAGCTGAAGTAATTGTGATGAACTCTTTAAGCGCGCATGCTGATTCAGATGAATTAATTTCCTACTGCGGCCAGTTTGACAAAAGCAGGATGCAGAAAATGTTTCTTGTGCATGGAGATTATGACCAGCAGTTGAAACTGAAGGAAAGATTGGAGACAATTGATTTTCAAAATACAATTATCCCTGCAAAAGGCGATGTATTTCAGATTTAATAAGTTCTGTTTCTTAATAATTATTACTGCACTTATAGCCGGATGTGAAAGACAGTCATCATCTGTTAATGATAATGACGAACTTCCTCCTGCTGTACCTGCCGGTGTTAATATTTTTTATTCGCAGGATGGCAAAATAGGAATTGAGTGGATTCTGAATAATGAGTACGATATTAAATCTTACCAGATTTACAGAAGTGAAAATGATTCGCTTCATTTCAGGTTAATAGCTTCTGCTTACCAGGATTATTATGTTGATGACAGTCTTGATTACGACACAACTTACTTCTATTATATAACAGCACTTGATAACGACAATAACGAAAGCGAACCGAGCAAATTCCTAAGTACAAAACCTGCAAATAAAAATAACCCCGGCAAACCTGCTTACCCTGAGATTAATGCACGCAACTGGTTGGACAGCATTTCAATTTATTTAAGCTGGGCTAACAATCCGGAAAGCGATATCTCACATTATGAAATTCACAGAAGTGAGCCGCAAGATTTTACACCCGGCAGCGAAACTTTACTTGGCACTTCACAAACTAATTCTTACGAGGATAAGTACAATTTAAAGTTATACACTAATTATTATTATAAAATTATTGCAGTGGATAAAGGTAATCTTAAAAGCGGTGCAAGCGACGAAATTTATGATTCAATATTTGAAATTCCCCGGTTGCTCTATCCATCAGATAAAAGTCTTGTCAACTATTTTAATTACTTCCTTATTAAAGCTGTTGCTGTGCCGGTAAAATATAAGATTGTGCTGCAGACAAACGAATACTTCGGAGAAATATGGACAAAAGAATTTGAGTCAAACATTGTAAACGATACGATTTCAATTTTATTCGATGCTGACTACATCGAACTTTATAAAGATTATTACTGGAGAATAATCACCTATTCCAATAATAGTCTTTTGCCGAACAGCATTTCCGGGCTTTACAGGTTTACGTTAAAAGAATAAATTCTTAATGGATATTAATCTTTAATTAGTTTTGTTCAATGATTAAATTGCACCAGGAAATTAAAAGAAGTTAGTTTGAAGAAATCACTTTTAATATTACTGCTTTACTCAATAACTGCCTGGTGCCAGGTTAGAAGTGATAGTCTTGTTATCTTAGGTAATTATTCAACCCGTAAAAATATTTCATCATCTTTTGATAAACAGCTTAACACATATAATCTGAGATCAATATTAACTTACGGGCAAAGAGTAGATAATTTATTATTTGTTGTTTCTGAAAACTTTAACTCTACAATCATAAAACTGAAACCGAAGAATATAAAAGACGAACATTACTTCTCATTCTTTTCCGAGTACAAATTCTCAAAGTTTTTTTCAACCGGTTTGGTGCTTAATAATAACATTTTGGCAGACGATAAAAATCTTGGATTGAGTGACGCTTCTCTTCTTAACTCAGTTTTGTATGCAAAATTTATTACAGATGAAAAAATTTCTATTGCTCCTTTTGGCGGCATAACAACTAATGAGCAGGTTAAAGAAAATGATAAAGGATATATTTACGGTATAGAAGGCAAAACTGATAATATACAGGTTTCCGATTTCGAACTTCAGTCTTCTATGAAACTTGAGAATGATGACATCTCACCAAGGAAAAATACTTTACGCTATTTTGATGTAAATATGTCCAACAGTTTTGATGAGCATTTAAATAACTATTTAAGCGCGAATTATCAGCAAAGCAGAAGGGATTTTTATTTTAAAGCGGATTCCTCAGTAATAAGCGATTTCAAACTGACTAACAACATTCAATCCCGCACCGAATCAAATTATTTTATTCAGGATAGAATTGGATACTTAAACCCGGCAAGTAGTTTTACGCTTGATTTGCTTACCCGTATTGTTTGGCGGGATATTGACAGGGATACTCGATACAGATCGTTAAATAATATTTCACAGTCAA
Organism: uncultured Melioribacter sp.; assembly: GCA_964537965.1. Lineage (GTDB taxonomy): Bacteria > Bacteroidota > Ignavibacteria > Ignavibacteriales > SURF-24 > SURF-24. The sequence goes on from CAZIDB010000113.1 coordinate 9,613, forward strand.
TGTTTGATGTAAAGGTAAATGAGTTTCGCCTTGAGTTTGAATCCTTTCTTGGTTACAAAACGGATTTATTCGACGGGAAATTTAAGTTCTTCTTTTCTGAACGGGATGAAAAGCATGTTGCAAAAAGAATAACAAGCGCTAATATTTTTCAGAACGATGAGATAGAAACTGCTTTTGAAGAACGATCAAAGAATGAAAGCCAGAAGAATAATACGGCAGGAAGATTATCTTTAACCATAAACGGAGGATTTAAAATTTCCTCAAAGGATTCTCTTCAAATAGACCTGCTGCATAATAAACTTAAATATGATACCCCAAGCAGCGATAATTTTGATGACCGCGATGAGTTGTTAACTATAGTCAGGTTAAAATATTTAAGATCTCTAAGCCCGTTCTTTAATGCTTTTGTTAATATTGAAGGCAGCATAAACCACATCGTTTATATATTCTCAGAAAGAAGTTCGAATAATAATAAACAGAGCATAATAAGGTTAAACACCGGCGGAATTTATAACAGCAACATGTTCTATTCAAAAAATCTTTTTGAAGTTTCAGCTAATTACACCGTATATGATTTTGATGATGTAAGCGCTAATAATAAAAGCTTTTCGTTCAGGCAGCTTTCAATGGTAGATTCAACATCAATTCAATTAACAAAAAAAGTTTTCAGCAGTCTTTATACATATCTTAAGTATTCCGAACAGGGTGATTTTAAATGGTCGGATTTTTCCGGTAAACCAATCAGGGATTTACTTGAAATATATTTTGAGCCGAAGCTTAATGTGAAATACCAGACTATGGTATATGGAATTGGAATAAGATACCTTACATTAAAAACATACTTGTATAAAAACCTGGTAAAGAACAGGGAATCTGATTACAGCAGCATTGGTCCGCTTGCAGAAGCCAACGTTTCAGTTAACACAAAATTGTTGTTAAGATTTTACGGTTGGTATGAATTTATTAAAACTGAAGATTCAAAGAGAAAAGAACAGGCAAATGTAAACTTACAGATGATATGGAGTTTATGAATTGACAAATAATATATTTTCGTTATTTTTCACTTTAAAAAAACACTTTATTACGGAAATACATTGGCTAAAAAAGATTATTATCTTGAAATTTCAAGCAAGCCGGATTCGCTTCCTGAAGTTGAAGACTTCTTAGAAAGAATCGGTTCTGAAAATAATTTAGATAAAACTATCCTTAACAACCTTATTATATCCATTAATGAAGCTACCACTAATGGAATGATGCATGGCAATAAAGGTGATATAAATAAGAAAGTAAAAATTTCTATCTCCATTACGGATGCTGAAATTATTTCCGTAATTAAAGATGAAGGGAAAGGTTTTGATCCTTCACAGGTTCCGGATCCTACCAGACCAGAAAATCTTTTTAAGGAAAGCGGCCGCGGGTTGTTCATTATGAATACATGCTGCAAATCCGTTAAGTACGATTTTCATCCTGATGGTACTGAGCTAACATTGGTTATGAAATTGTAACTTGTAACAATAAACCCAAAGTAAAAATATTATTTAGCTCGAAATCCACTTTTCCAATGAAACCAGCAAAGTCTTCATTGCATTAATTAACGAGGCATGTTCATCAATATTGATATTATCTAATATTTGCTTGTGAACATCTATATAAGCTGCATTTAACTGGTTAACAATATCTACTCCCTGAACAGAAAGATATACTCTCATATTTCTCCTGTCATTCGGTTCTACATTTCTGAAGATATATCCTTTTTCCACCAACCCGTCAATTATGCGTGTTAATCGGCTCGGACTAAGCTTCATTCTTTCGGAAATGGTTTTATTATTAATGATTTCATTTGCATTAAACATACGAAGGCAACGGAATTCAGCCTGCGTTAATCCATGCGACTCAGCCAATCGTTCCTCTTTTTCAAGGCAATTTGTAAGTAATTTAAAGGTTAGTTCTGCTAATTCTTCTGCTGTTTTTTCAACTTCGTTTTTCATTAATAAAATGCTTCCAATACTTTTTGTTTTTATTTCTTTGCTAAACTAATTTAAGAAAAAAATTTCATAATGGAGTAAGAAAAAATTCTTCTTTTTCGTTCAGGGCGAATATCCAATGAAAGTTTTATTCCGATATAAGTTACAGGAAAGTTTTTAAATGAATGGGACTACAATTTTCAAGTAGTCCCGTTTTAATCAATATTATAGTGGTTTTTTCAATTCGATGATTGAGGATTTAAGTAGTTCAATAGCATAACGTGTATTATGCGAACCTTTGCTTAAATCGTGTTCAACAAAGAAGAAATTAAATAAAGCACCGGCGCGAGAAGCTGGACGAATTTTTAAAGCTTTACTTCCGCTGCCTGCATTAATTGTAACGCCTTCGGTGCCTTCAACAATCCAGGCTTGTTGGGCGCCGACGTTCCATTTGTTTACAACATTAACATCAAGCAACAGATTTTTTAAGGTATCAAGATAAGCTTCTACTGCTGTATGGCTTCCAAGTCCTCCTGTTAGTGAAGCTGAAGCGCCAATATAATCTATTTTGAAACTTGACGAGTGGCAACCAGAAGTTGTACATCCGTTTATAAGTGATGCTTCAACATGCGAGGTGTTCTCGTAACCGATATTCATTGTATGTCCGCCGGCAATTCCTGAACCTGCAGTAGCATCAGCCATATGACAGACAATACAACCTTCTTTCTTGATAGTAGTATTATCGGTATGATTTGAATTTCCGGTGTAACTATAATCGGCAAATTTAAATCCGCCTGTTCCCATCAGCATCTGACTCTGAACTCCGTAGTGCGGATACCATCTGTTGTTGGAAATTATAATTGTATCTGTCATTGCAGTTTTTGACGGATCACCTTTTGGACTCATTGAACGGGGTTTGTGGCATTGTGCACAAAGATTACCTTTTCCATAATCAAATTGTGCATCTGCAACTCCCTGTATTGGTGAAAGCAAGTTTACAGCCGCTACAGAACGTAATGAAAAATCACCGTTACTATGCGGTGAATGACAGGCAAAGCAACCCGGAGGAGAAGCATCTACATGATTTGTAACTGTTTTACCTTGCATTGCCTGTACGAAGCCTTCTGTTGTATGACAGTTAGCGCAGGTGGAACTGCTTCGTTCAAAATCTCCGCCCCACGCATGTTTAGAGAGTTCCCACTGATACTTCTTTGCAGTTACGTAATAGATTGTATCAGAATCAGCATTATGACACTCACCGCATTTAATACCTTCCTTAAATCCGTCAAGGTTTATTACGGTAGTTTCACCTGCAGGGCCGGCCGGACCGGTAGGTCCTTTACAACCTGAGATAAAAAGGTTAAATCCAAGTGCGATAAAACCAAAGAGGAAAATATATTTTCTCAAATTATACCTCCTTTTCTGTTATTGAAATGAACATTTAATTAAAAAACAGTCTCCTAAAAATCAATGTCTTTTCCGAACACATTGAGTTTCCCATCAATATGTTTAGAAGCATCTACAAATTGTAAATTGGAATTTACTACACCACCATGACAATTTGAACAGGTAAGAACATTAACATGTGTTCCACCATTCGCTGTTGTTTTCGGCAGTGATTTTTCTGCAAGAGTTGCTTTTGTCGGATCACCATGGCATGTGCCGCATGCATTTGATGATGAATTATTCCATACCGGAGCATTTGTTAAATTGCCATTTTTAAAATACCCATGACAATACGTATTTGAACAAGAAAGATTTAAAGAATTGTATGTAGGGTTTGGACTAAACAATTGCAACTGTGAATCATAATCGGAAGTAACAGGTTCATTAGTTTCAATATTAGCAAAGTAACTATTAAACATGACTTCAGAATTTGCTTCCGTATCCATATGCCCCTGCTGATAAATATCTGCAGGTACATTATGGCATTCTGCACAGGAAACTATTTTGCCTTTAGAATTTCCCAGCAGATGTACGGTATGAGCTCCGACTCCTCTTTCAGCAGTAGAGGTGTTACCATTCAGGTCTTTCCCTATTTCGTGGCAGGTACCACATCCTTCTGGTCCACCTGGATTATTATGGCAGCTTAAGCAGGAAACAGATGATGTGCCGCCATTGTAATTTGTTCCGTGACATTGCTTGCACATTTTCAAATTCCAGGCATGCTGTTGGATGAATTTACCATGGAAATCAGAATTTCCAACCTTACTGAAGCCTTCAGGATGGACAGATGCTTCTATTGGTGTAGGCAGTTCATCTTTAAGCTTGCTGCAGGATATTACAAGCAATGAAATAATAAACGTTAGTAATAATATATTAAGTTTTTTCATAGTCATATCTCAACATTAATTTGTTTTAGATGTATGACAGTATCCGCAAAATCCGACACCGGCTGTTTGCGTAGATGTATGACAATTAAAGCACATCGAGGCTTGCGAATCATGCCAATCCCCTTTCTCATCACTCATAAAATTGCGCGGATGAGTTTTAGGATTCGTCCCTTTGATACCATCATTATCAAGGTGACATGTTATGCAGGCAGGATCCGTACCTTGTGTGTCATGACAGGATGCGCAACGTTCAATATCACGTTTAGCAAGCGTTGCATGTTCTCCACCACCTGAACCTACACCAAGCGTAATAAATGAAGGTGATTTATGCGAAACAGGTGTAAAGCCCGCTAAACCAAAATCATTTGCCTGAGAGTTATGGCATTCAACACAAAACGATTCTACCTGATGGCAAGTCTGACATTCGCTTTGCTTTCCTTTAAGTTCAACTCCATGAGTATAAACATAATTCAGATCGTGAACCCTGGAGATTTTTTGCTGCTTAACACCATCAACAAAATCGTGCGCTGAATAAGGCGCATAGAAACTTGTCGCAGTGTTTTCTTCAGTTAACATATTTGTAGATACATGACAATCCTGACAGGAGGAATTATCATGACACATTACGCAATTTGCATTTGTAGCTTCTGCAAGAAATTTGTGAGACTTTTTGAAATTTACAACCTGGTGATTTTGCGGAATTAGGTTAGCTGTATTTATATGACAAGCCTCGCAGGCATTAGTTGCTGTTCCGTTTAACGAATTATGACAGGAAGCGCAATCTTCTATTTCAGGATTAGGCCTGCTTGCCTGGAATGCATAATCAACTTCTGTAATACCCTTATGACAATTCTGGCAATCGAGATTTTTCGTTTCTGTGTGGAAGTTATGATCAAAAATAATCTCCGATTTCTTTTGAACAAGTTGTTCGTACTTATCATCAAAATGACAAGTGTTGCAGCTTTTATCGTCTTCAACATCATGGCAGGTAGCGCATGCCTGGTGATCCGGTAAAAGCCGGTCATTTATGGATTTACTTTCAACTACTTTAGTATGGCAGGATTTGCAATCAGTCTGCTCGGCATGAAGCTTATGAGAAAATTTAATCAGCTTTTCATTACCGGAAGCATATGCATAATCTTCATTTAAAAAGAAAGCATTAAAAGTAAAAAACCCTAAAGCAATAAAAATTATTAACAGGTAAAAATATTTTCTTTTCATCTTACATCAGATTTAAGTTGTGACTAAA
>CAZIDB010000114.1:0-15087 GCA_964537965.1 uncultured Melioribacter sp.
TCCATCCTGCCAAGCCCGGTTCGTTATCGTCCCTTACTCCGTCTCCGTCAAGATCATTATACTTCGTTCCGCATATGCTGCCTGTCTCTTTCCTGTTTCCAAAGTCTTTTCCGGTTAATTGCTGACTTTCAATCAACTGGATTGTAAATGTACCGGGAGGCGGAGGTGCAGTTTGGTTCCATCCCTGTAAAAGTGTTTCTAATACTGTATACGATCCTGGAGGTAAGTTACTAAAACAATAGCTACCATTTTCATTAGTCGTTGTAGTTTTTATAGTTGGAACCGTGGCTGATCCGACACGTTGCAGTAAAGTAATTGTCCAACCTTGTAAAACCGGATCATTATCATCTTTAATTCCATTACCATTTACATCGTGGAATTTTATACCGCAAATACTTCCATCACTCTTGGCATTACCAAAATCTTTTCCGGTTATATTTTGTCCTGCCGGAACCTGAACAGTATAAGTACCGGGAGAGGCAGGAGCAGTTTGTATCCATCCTTGTGGTACAACTTCCTGCACTATATAAGTCGACGGTAATAAACCGGCAAAAGTATATTCACCTGATGAATTTGTAGTAGTAGTATAAGCCAGGTCACCTGAAATTGTTCTTAAATTAATAGTCCAACCAGCTATTACAGGATCATTGTCATCTTTAATTCCGTTTCCATTTTTATCATTAAACTTAATACCACGAATGCTTCCATATTCACTCTTGTTACCAAAATCTTTTCCCGTTACATTTTGTCCGGCACTTAATTGAACAGTGTAAGTTGCGGGAGAGGCAGGAGCAGTTTGTATCCAACTTGTTTTTAATATCTCTGATATTATGTATGTACCAGCGGGTAAACGATAGAAACAGTATTCTCCGTCTGCATTAGTTACTGCAGTATCGGTTATAGCTCCAACTCTTGATAATAAAATCTTCCAGCCGGCAAGATACGGTTCATTTTCATCACGGGTTCCGTTACCGTTATAATCAAGAAACTTTTTACCACAGATGCTGCCCAGGTCTCTCTTGTTACCGAAATCTTTTCCTGTAACAACATCACCGGAATTTAAAATGACCGAATAGGTACCGGGTGATGCCGGAGCGGTTTGTGTCCAACCTTGCTGAAGCACTTCTTCAACAATATATAATCCGGGGGCTAATTCCTCGAAGCAGTATACACCATTGATATTAGTTTGAGTTGTGGCAACAATACCACCAGTTGCGGTTCTTAAATTAATAGTCCAAGCGCTTAATACCGGATCATTATCATTCTTAATCCCGTCACCATTAAGATCATTAAATTTTAATCCGCAGATTCTTCCTTTTCCGCCATAATTACCAAAATCTTTCCCAGTTATATTTTCTCCGGAGTTTAACTGAATAGTATATGTACCCGGAGCCGGAGGTGCAGTTTGAGTCCAACCGTTCTTTTGAACTTCAGAAACAATATATAAACCCGGTAGCAGATCGTAAAATCCGTATTCGCCGGCAGAGCTTGTTTGTGTTGTTGCAATAAGTCCTTCAGTTGGTGTACTTAAATTAATAGTCCAACCTGATAATACAGGTTCATTAGCATCTCTTATTCCGTTATTGTTATTATCATTAAATTTGATACCGGTAATACTTGCATTCTCTCTCTTATTGCCGAAATCTTTACCTGTTACATTTTCTCCGGGATTTATAATAACGTCATATACTCCGGGTGGTGCCGGAAGTGTCCGAGACCATCCTGGCTTTTGTACTTCAGAAAGGGTATAGAAACCGGGAGCCATGTTATTAAAGCAATAATTACCGGATGCATCGGTAGTATCAACAAAAAGGTTATTCGTACTAACAGGATTAATTGTTGTAGTAATAACCTGACCCTGATTAAATTGCAGATTTATAATCCATCCCGCCAACCCAGGTTCATTCGGATCTTTTACACCATCACCGTCATAATCATTAAACTTAGAACCACAAACACTTCCGCGGTCAGATTTATTTCCAAAGTCAATTCCAGATTGGCTTTGACCTGCATTTAACTGAATTTCATAAGTACCCGGTGAGCCAGGTTCTGTCTGCATCCATTCAGATTGCATTACTTCTGAGATTATATAAGAGCCGGGTGCAAGACCGGTAAAACAATAATTCCCTTGTCCATCTGTTGTCGTTGTAATCAAGTCATTTGTTTTCAGGGGCAGAATAATTGTACCGGTTATTGGCGTACCGGAATTATATTGCAGTCGAATAGTCCAGCCTGCTAACCCGGGTTCGTTTGCATCTTTGGTACCATTGCCATTAATATCATGATATTTTGTACCGCAGATTGTTCCGTTTTCCTGGACATTTCCAAAATCTTTGCCCTCAATTTTATCACCTGCATTTATGAGAAGAGTATAATACCCGGGTGAAGCGGGAGCAGTTTGCATCCAGCCTGTCTGTTGAACTTCTGATAATGTATAAGAACCAGGTTCAACATTATCAAAACAATAACCACCCTTGTCATCAGTAACCGAAGTTAATAAAAAAGTCGTATTAGTTGGAGTAATAGTACTGGTAAATACGCCCCCTGTATTATACTGTAAATTAATAGTCCAACCAGCTAAACCGGGTTCGTTATCATCTCTTATTCCATCACCGTCGAGGTCATTAAATTTGGTACCGCAAATACTACCAGTCTCCATCTTATTACCAAAATCAAGATTGGCAAAACTTTGTCCTATTACCAACGAGACAGTATAAGTACCCGGTGCAGGAGGTAAAGTTTGCATCCATCCGGTTTTTAATTCTTCAGCTACAGTATATCTGCCGGGAGCAAGATTATTAAAGCAGTAATCGCCGTTAATATCAGTAGTATCATAAACTATAATTCCGCTTCCGTCTGTAAGTGTTATTACCCAGCCTTCAAGACCTTGTTCATCAATATCTTTTTTACCATCACCGTTTTTATCAAAGAATTTCTTTCCGCAAATACTTGAACCATATTCTTTAGAATTTCCAAAATTCAAATTGCCGATATTTTGTTCTGCCGAATATGTAAGAGTATACCCGTCTGTAGCCGGTTCTGTTTTAATCCATTCAGGATGTCTTTTCTCTGTAACTTTATATGTACCAGATTCGATACTATAAAAACAATAGTAACCTTCTTCGTCTGTCACCGCACTCGCTACAGCAACATCAGTTAATGTACTTAAAATAATTACCCATCTTGCTAAACCGGGTTCTCCTTCATCCCGCTTTCCATTTCCATTCAGGTCGTAATATTTTACTCCGCATATACTGCCTGTCGTTTTTTTATTACCGAAATCTAATCCGGCAATACTTTGCCCGCTTAAAGTAACAGTATATGTTTCAGGTTGTGAAGGCAGTGTTTGCAGCCAGCCAATTGGCAATATTTCTGCTAACGTATAAGTACCGGGAGCTAAATTATCAAAGCAATAATCTCCGTTAGCATCTGTTATTGCAGTATCAGGCAGCGCACCTACAATTGTTAAAATTATTTTCCATCTTGGCAGCCCCGGTTCATTATCATCTTTTATCCCGTCGCCATCAATATCATAGAATTTTGTACCACAGATACTAAGCCCATCTTCTCTTTTATTTCCAAAATCCAAACCCCGAATACTTCGCCCGCTACCAAGGGTTATCGTATATGTGCCCGGTGAAGCAGGCAGAGTTTGAATATATCCGGATTCAAGTAATTCAGATACGATATAAGTTCCTGCAGGTAAATTATTGAAGCAGTAATTTCCGTATTCATCTGTCTTTGTTCTTGCAAATTCTCCGTTAGCTGTTGATAAAATAATAGTCCAGTCTTTAAGACCGGGTTCATTTTCCTGTTTTATTCCATCGCCATTTTCATCATAGAATTTCAAACCGCAAATACTCAAATTGTCTTCACGTTTATTCCCAAAGTTTACAGTTAAACTTTGTCCTTCCGCTAATGTTACAGCGTAAGGTAAAGTTGCCGGTAAGGTTTGGGTCCAGCCTGCCTGCGCAGTTTCATATAAATAATAACTCCCTGCAGATAAATGATTAAAGCAGTAATTACCAAATTCATCTGTTAAAGTTTTCTGCAGGATAGATGTTCCATCTAAAGATAAAACAATAGTCCAATTTGCTAATGGGGGTTCATCAGGTTGTCTTATTCCATCCCCGTTAATATCATAAAACTTTATTCCGCATATACTGCCGTTACCATAAATATTTCCAAAATAAATATCCGAAATATTTTCGCCGCCATTTAGTGTTATATTATGAATGCCAGGAGGAGGAGGTTCCGTTTGAGTCCAGCCATCTTGCTGAAATTCTATTACGGAATAATCGCCCGGAAGCAAATCGTTGAAGCAATAATTACCTTCGGGATCTGTAGTTGCTGTTCTTGCAGTCTGTCCGTTGTATAATAAATTTATTTCCCATCCACTTAATCCCGGTTCATTTCTGTCTCTTGTACCATTACCATTTATATCATTATACTTTGTTCCGCATATTGAACCCATTTGAGCATTGCCAAAGTCAATGCCTGTGATTGTTTGCGCTGTTCCTAAACTGATGGTATGCGTACCTTGAGATGGGGCGGTCTGCAACCAGCCTTGCTGCAAAACTTCTGAAACGGTATAGGTACCATAATACAAATTATTAAAACAGTAGCTACCGTCTGTTCCTGTTACTGTAGATGTAGATACTGTTACTGGTCCACCAGTAGCAAAAAGTTGGATTGTCCATCCTGCCAGACCTGGTTCGTTGGCATCTCTGCTGCCATTGCCGTTCAGATCATTATATTTTACGCCGCAGATTGAACTATAATATTGGTCTTGGGAAAAGTTAGAGTTATTGATAATGAGAATTGACAATACCAATAAAATTGCTTTTAAAGTACCATTCTTTTTCATGACAGCCCCTCCGGCTAATATGAAATTCAAAAAAGGATATTAATTAAAAGTAAAAACTATATAAAAAATATTCACGGACAGATACAGGTAAAGCAAACAAGAATGAACAAAACTAAGGGAAAGAACTGCAGCCAATCTATCTTTAAAAAGATTTAAAGTCAATGGCGGAAAATGCTTTGTATCACTGGTGGGGAAAAAGAATAAACCTGAAAGATTCAGGCTAAAACCTTTTCAACAAGCTTAACAAGTTTTAATTTGTTGAAGGGTTTAGCAAGATAATGCGTACAGCCTCCGTTAAGAAAACGTTCTCTGTCTCCGGCCATTGCAAATGCAGTTACAGCAATAATAGGTGTGTTTTTATATTCGTTTATTTTTCTGATTTCAATAGTAGTATCCATGCCGTTTAATTTGCCTGCAAGAACAATATCCATAAGAATTGCAGAATAGTTTTTTTTCTTAACCAGTTCAAGAGCATATTCACCGGTAGAGACAATATCTAAATTGCAACTGTTCTTAAGAAACATTTTAACAACAGATTGATTAATTTCATCGTCCTCCACAAGTAAAACATCCGGCAGAGTATTTTGATCAGTTAAATCATTTGTTACTGATTCAGTTGTTATTCTCTTATCGGTTACATTCCCCTGTTTTTCCTTAAGATGCGCTTTAAACAAAGGGAACTTAACAATAAACGAGGAGCCTATTCCAACCTCGCTTTCAACAGTGATTGTACCGGACATTTCTTCAATCAATCTTTTAGTTAAAGTAAGTCCCAGGCCTGTCCCTTCAAATTTCCTGTTGTAACCCTCACTTACCTGACGAAACGGGTCAAATATTTTCTGAAGACTCCCGGCAGGAATCCCGATTCCTGTATCGGAGAAAGTAATGAACGACCAGTTTTGTCCTTTTTCTTTTACTCTTCCGGTTTTAATTTTTACGCCACCTTTTTCTGTATACTTTATAGCATTGTTTAAAAGGTTAGTAACAATCTGGTTAAAAAGTTTTCTATCCAATTTTGAATAGATAGTTTCCGAAGATGGGACAAATTCCAGTGTTAGATTTTTTGTTTTTGCTATATGCTGATATATCTTTATTGTTTCCGAGACAGAATCTGCTATATCAATTGTCTCAAGTGTAACCTCCAGATTATTATTTTCAAGGCTTGAAAAATCAAGAATAAGATTTAGAGTATCGAGAAGCCGCAGGCCACTTTCCTGAATAATTGTTGCGCGTTTCTTAAGCTCTTCATCTTTAATATCCTGTGCAAGCAACTCTGCGTAACCAAGAATACCAATCATAGGTGTCCGCAATTCATGACTCATATTAGCTAAGAATGTAGCTCTTAGCTGATTCATCTCTTCAGCCTTCTCTTTAGCTTTAATTATAGTATCTTCTGCAATCTTTCTTTCGGTTATATCAAGTATAGAACATTGCATAGCATTTTTGCCGTCGAAAATAATTCTTGTCCCGTAAATTTCTGCATCAAAGATCGTGTTATCATTTTTCCTGGCTTTAAACTCAAAATGAATTTTTCCTTCTTTACCAATCTCACCAAGTTTGAATTGTGTATCGACAAGATTATAAAAATCAGGAAGGATAAAGTCGTGTAAGGTCATTCCCATTACATCATCGGGTTTATTAAAACCAAGCAGGATTGCAAACTGTTTATTACAATAATAAATAGACCTGTTTATATAAATAAAAACACCAAGCAGGGAGTTGTCGAACATTGCTTTGTATTTTCTTTCAGATTCTTCTAAAGCCTCCTGCATATTTTTCTTTACGGTTACATTCCTTGCAATTGCAAGAACCTGATCCGGACCGGCAGGAATTATTCTGGCTTCAAAAAATATTTTTTCCCCTTTAATAGTAATAATATTATCATCGGAAGTCTGATGTTCATTTGTCTCAAGGCATTTATTAATAATTTTTATCATCCGTTGGCTTACATCGGGCGGAAATAAACTACTAAGATTTGAACCTATAATTCTTTCATTGGAGTATTCGAAAAAATCCGAGTTGTTGGAATAAAAATCGGTTATGTATCCATCCCTGTCAATCTGTAAAAGAAGATCCGGAATACCCTGCAAAGTAAGTTTATATTTCTCTTCGCTTTGTTTTAAAGCTTCTGTTGCTTTATGCTGAATAATCTCAAGTTCTTTTTCGTTAGTTACATCTCTTGCGCAGCCAACAGTACCAATTAGTTTTCCATACTCATCAAAAAAGGGTGCTTTATAAACATCAAGGTATATAAATTTTCCGCTGACGTTTCCGAACTCATCAAAACGCAACGGTACTTTTGTTCGCATAACTTCCAGATCGGTATCCGTAGTTTCATTTCCAAAAGTAAACCAGTATTCATCTTCTACATGTAATTGTTTCTGGCGGGATGCAAATAAAGAAAATCTTTTACCAACAGGCTCTTCGGTATCTTTAACACCAAGTAATTTTTCACAGGTTGCTTTATTAGCAAAAATATATTTCTTGTCGGTGTCTTTTGCCCAAATTAAATCCGGTACATTATCGCACATCAACCTGAGCATATTATATAACATTTGGTAACCGGATGTATTTTTACCAGATGTATACCCATTCCTGAATCTTGAAAACGCCGCTTCAAGCTGTCTTACCCGCTCTTTTAGATCTGCGTTTTCAATAATGATTTTATCTAACTCTTGAGAATTGTTCTCCATCAGTCCTCTCCCTGGACCAGAATTCGTCAACCGGATTTTCCTAAATTGATAATTTTCATTTACATGTAAATATCACTATGGGACTTAATTACCGAAAAGATTACACCAACAAATTTTTCTTGCTGAAAAATGGAGAAAAAAAAACTGATTGTAAAGCGATATAACGGATGAAGTAAATTATTATTAAATATCGAACCAGTGAGAACCTACCGAACCGGCTTCCGTATGAATGTTGTAAAACTGGTTTTGAGTGATTAAGTATTTATAATCTTTTTCATATCTGTTGATATTTACTACTATATCGGTAATTGAATCAACAATGAAGTTAAGTTCTGCATCCGTAGTAGTGGGATGAATAGATAACCTTACCCAACCCGGTTTTGCAGACAAATCTCCATGATCAATTTGGTCCGTAATTTTTCTTGATAGCTGAGGTCCGATGTGTAATAAATAATGTCCATATGTTCCGGCACAGGAACATCCGCCTCTAACCTGAATGCCATATAAATCATTAAGCAATTTTACAATAAGGTTATAATGTATTTTATCCACATAAAAGGAAATTATACCGAGACGCTTTTCAACATTATCTGCAAGTATATGAAGATTGGGAACATGCTTTAGTTTTTGAAATGCCATATTAAGAAGGACTCCGTCTCTTTCAAGCATTTTATCAACGTTCATTTCATTTTTCAGATTTATACATAATGCCGCTTTAATTGTCTGAAGGAATCCGGGTGTACCACCGTCTTCTCTTGTTTCAATATCCCGTAAGAAGCGATACTTGCCCCAAGGGTTTGTCCAGTCAACTGTTCCCCCGCCAGGCTGATCGGGTGTTTCGCGGACATATAATTTCGAATCAAAAACAATTACACCGGGAGTTCCCGGGCCACCTAAAAACTTATGAGGCGAAAAGAAAACCGCATCAAGTTTTTTCATCGGGTCTTCCGGGTGCATATCAATTTTAACGTACGGAGCCGATGCTGCAAAATCTATAAAGCATACTCCGTCAAATTCATGCATCAGCTTCGCCATTTCATAGAAAGGTGTTTGAATACCTGTTACATTTGAGCATGCTGAAAATGAACCTATTTTTATTTTCCTGTTTTTATATTTTAAAAGATGATGATGAAGCCTGTTCAAATCAACCAAGCCATTTGCATCAGGTTCAATAACAACTACATCGGCAAGAGTTAAAAGCCAGTTGGTATGGTTGGAATGATGCTCCATATGAGTGAGGAATACGACTGGTTTATCATGACCAGAAAGATTAATACAATCTCTAACCTGCTCAGGAACTGCAAGGCCAAGTATTCTAAGGAATTTATTAATAACGGTAGTCATTCCCGAACCGGCGGTTATTATAACATCATCCTGCCCGGCATTCACATGTTTTTTAATAAAATCATGAGCAGCATGGTATGCCTGCGTCATTGTTAAACCTGTAATGGTAGATTCAGTATGAGTATTGCCAACATATGGTCCGAACCTTTCAAGCATAATTTTTTCTATTGGCGCATACAATCTTCCGCTGGCAATCCAGTCAGCATAAATAATTTTCTTCTCGCCGTAAGGAGAAGAAAAGTATTGGTTATATCCAACTATATTCTGACGAAATTTATCGAAGTATAATTCAAGATTTTCCATTTTAACCATACTAAAAAATTCTTAATTGCTTAATATCTGCGTAGAAAAATTAGTAAAGCAGCACTTCATTTCCAATTCAACATAAAGATTAAAAATTCCTGCAGGTAACATTAATTCACTTCAGTAAGTAACTAAAAACTTAATATTGAAAATTTTTTTTCGATAATTATTTAGAACATTTAAAGTGAGAAATGAAAAAACAAAATTGCTGGGAATTTTATAAGTGCGGACGGGAACTTGGCGGGTTTAATGCAACTCATCTTGGCACCTGCCCTGCTTCGTTTGAAATTAAGACAAATAAATTCAACGGGGCAGAAAACGGCGGAAGAAACTGCTGGGCAATTGCAGGCACTTTTTGCAAAGAGAAAACATCCGGAATATTTGCGCGTGAATCAGGGAGCTGTTTAAAATGTGAGTTTTATAAAAAGGTAATGTTCGAAGAAGGAGCAAGCTTATATTCTTCAAAGTTTATTCTTAAAACCTGTTCTGTATAATCACGCTAACACCCAACATTACTTTCCTACCTACGTATTGAAGCAAGTTGCGTAAACAACTTAATTTCTTCACCGGTTAAGTCTTTAGGAAGCACAACATTAATTCTTACAAAGAAATCTCCGCGTAGACTTGTATTACCATAATGTCTCATCCCCATTCCTTTAATCCTAAGAATTTTTCCGCTGTCTGTACCGGCAGGAATATTAATCTTAATGGTTTTCCTGTCTATTGTTTGAATCTGTTTTGATCCGCCCAGAACTGCGGTATAAAGATCAACATTCAGATTTGCATATACATCATTTTCTTTTCTTTCAAAAAATGAATTTGGGAAAAGGTTTACGGTAATGTACAAATCGCCGCGTTCAGCATGGCCTACACCGGAAGCACCCTGATTTCTTAATCTTAGTCTCTTACCATGTTCAACGCCGGGATTTATTTTTAGTTTCAAAGTCCGCCCGTCAACCGTAACCTGCCTTTCTGTTCCGTTAAAAGCTTCTTCAAGTGAAATATTTACAGAGGCTTCATAATCAGCGCCCTTCCGACTTCTTGATTTGCCTGCTCTTTGGGTTTGCCCGCCCATAAAACCTTCAAATATTTCTCCAAAACTAAAATCGTTGAATATATCTTTGAATGAACCCGAATAAGCAGACTTATTCCGTTGGGATGAATAACTCTTAAACCAATTGTCAAAATCAGAACCGGCAGACTGCGAGTTGTTCCAGTTACTTCCGAACCTATCATATTTACTACGTTTCTCTTTATCGCTTAATACTTCATTTGCTTCGTTTATCTCTTTAAATTTTTCTTCAGCGTGTTTATTGCCGGGATTTTTATCCGGATGATATTTTTTTGCAAGCTTGCGGAAAGCTTTTTTAATTTCATCTTCCGTAGCATTTTTATTTACACCAAGAATTTTATAATAATCTTTGAAGTGCATACAACAACCTGTTTATTAAACTATTAAGAAATAATACAGCACTGCTGCCCAAAATAAAATTAAAAGTTGATAAATGATTCAAAAAGAATCTACAATGAACAGAATAATTTCATTTTCAAAATCTATCCATTTCTGTTTTGCTTTGTAGAGTAAACAACAGTATTTTTAATGTACTTTTCTTAACGTAAGAAAAGTACCAAAAGAAACATGCACTTTAAAATAATCCGCCTTTGGCGGACTAAAATTATCCTTCGTTCCGTTACAGAAAAAGAACTCCCCCGATAAAATCGGGGTCAAACAACTTTTTCTGCTTAACACTACACTACGGATAATTTTTTAACGAATTTCTTTTAATGTACTCGACTTTTATATAATAATTTTGAACAAATGTAAAACACATAATGAACTTAACAGTACAGCACAAATATCATAAATTTTTATTGGATTTAAACATTCCATTTACTAAATATGATTCCATATTTATTAAAAAGTTGCCGGGACAAATAATGACTACTAAAAATGCAGTTGTAAAATTACTCCTGATGTTATCTTTCCTGCCTCTTACTATTCAACTAAACGCACAAACTTTTAGAAGCGATATTTTCAAGGAAAGAAGAAGCCGTCTGCTTAAATCAATTGAAGACAGCAGCATTGCAATTTTTAACAGTGCAAAGACAGCAACAAGAAACGGAGATGTTGATTATAAGTACAGGCAGAATAGTAACTTTTATTACCTGACAGGTTTTGAAGAACCCGGTTCGGCTTTTATACTGCTTCCTTCTGATAATAAAAAATTTGTGATGTTCGTAAGACAGAGCAATATATTAATGGAATCCTGGACAGGTAAGCGCGCAGGATTTAACGGGGCAATAAAAACTTACGGGGCAGATACGGCTTACGGAATCGGTTTGTTCGGTAAAATGCTTACCAAAAGTCTGAATGGTAAAAAGAAAATTTATCTTGATACCGAAGATAAAGACCTGGTTAAACTTGTTGATAGCTTGTATAAAAAGGCGAATGAAAATTCTGTTAAACAGAATATAAATGTTAATGACATTGTAAATGAAATGAGACTTATTAAGGACGACTTTGAGATTGACCTGATGAGAAAAGCCTGCGAAATTACAAGCGATGCGTTATTAAATGCATATAAGATTACGAAGCCGGGATTATTTGAATATGAAATTCAGGCAGCCATTGAATATGTATATACAAAAAGTGGTTCGGGTTACCCGGCATTTGCTTCTATTGTTGGCGCGGGAGAAAATTCCACGGTTATTCATTATGAAGAGAATAATAAAATTGTTGAAGACGGTGATATGATAGTAATGGATGTTGGCGCCGAATATAAAAATTATGCTTCGGATATTACACGTTCAATTCCTGCAAACGGAAAATTTTCCAATGAACAGAAATTAATTTATGATATTGTTCTGAAAGCATTGAAGGAAACAACTACGCTTGTAAAACCAGGCATAGGTTTAAATGAATTACAGCAGTACACAAGCAAGGTTATTACAGATGGACTGCTTGAACTTGGACTTATAACCGACAAAGAAAAGAACTGGCAGACAAATATCTGGATGCCGCACGGTACAAGTCATTGGGTTGGATTGGATGTTCACGATGTTGGCGATTTAAAATATATGGACAAAAAGGGCAGACTGCTTGAACCGGGAATGGTTCTTACAGTTGAGCCGGGTATTTATGTAAATAAAAATACTTTTAACCACTTAAAAGATGCGTACGGATTCCAGGTTCCTGCAGATGAAATAAAATTATTTACTGAAAAAGTGAAAGATAATGTTGATAAATTTGCAAACATCGGAATCAGGATTGAAGACACAATCCTTGTTACCAGTAATGGTTGTGAAGTTCTTTCCAAAAATGCCCCAAAGAAAATTGAAGACATAGAAAAAATAATGACTGAAAAAAAATAAGTCGTTTAAATTTGTTTGGGATGAATATGCTGGCTAAAGGTAAATGTACTTCCTTTCCCCAATTCGCTGTTAGCCCAAATATGTCCGTCGCTTTTTTCTATCATCTCTTTACAGAGGATTAATCCAAGCCCGGTACCGCTTTCATTATCCGTACCGTTTGTTGATACAACTTCATTTGTAAATAATCTGTTAAGCTGTAATTCCGGAATGCCAACGCCTGTATCAGATATACTTATTTCAACAAAACCATCTGTAGTTCCGGAAACAATTTTAACTCTTCCGCCGGGATTTGAAAATTTAATTGCGTTTGAAATAATGTTTCTTAGTACAAGATTTAATGCAAGCCTGTCAGAAAAAATTAACTGATTCTTTTGCACTTCGTTGATTATGCTTATCCCCTTTAGCTTTGCATTTTCATTTAAAACATGAATAACATTATCAAGCACCTCATTTATTTCAAATTGCTCCAAGCTAAGTTCAAATACTCCACGGTTAACTCTTGACCATTGCAATAAATTCTCCAGGAGATTATAAAGGTTGCGGGATGAAAGATAGATTGAATCTATAAATTTTTTCAGCTCTTCTTTTGAAAGATTATCAAGTTCTGCTTTTATTACTTCGGAAAAACCCAGCAGGGCTGTAAATGGTGTTCTTAAATCGTGAGCAATAATACTAAACACTTTATCTTTTTCAGTATTCAGTTGAGTCAGTTGGTTATTTAGTTTTTCAAGTTTTTCCTTTTGCTCCGTAATAAGGTTATTCTTTTTAATAACATTTCTGTGGGCATTTCTTTTAATAAGATAGCTGATTAATCCTACTACCAATAAAATCGAGATCAATATAATTACAAATACCAGGTAAGTTTGCTGAGTTTTCTCAAGGTTATAATTCTCATTCAGCAGGTCTAATTGCTTTTGTTTGCCGGCAGTTTCAATTTTAAGTTGCAATTCTTTTTCGAAATCATGTCTGTTCAGGTTGTTTAAAGAATCAGAAGCTGTATATAATTCCTTATAATACTCCAAAGCATTTTTATAATCCTTATTTGATTCGTATGCTCCGATTATTTTTTTTAATACAGCAACCGTACCTCTTAAATCATTTATCTCCTTTCTAATCTTAAGTGATTCAAAGTAATATTTCATTCCAACTTCATTTTGATTCTGCAGGATATAAGTCGCTCCCAGGTCAGAATATAAACTGCCCACACCTTTTCTATCGCCATATTTTTCTCTAAGTGCAATTGCCTCTTCAATTGCCTGAAGTGATTTCTGCAGTTCACCTGTAGACCTGTAAAAAATTCCCAGGTTATGGTAAATTGCCGAGGCCTCAACAGCATCGCCAAGTTCATTCCTCAATTCAAGAGCTTTATAGTTATAATCAATGGCTTTTTTATAATCATTTTTTACAGCGTACACATAACCAAGATGTTCATAGGCAAGAGAAGTTCCTTCCTTATCATCAATAGATATTGTAATCACTAAAGCCTGCTGGCAATAGTCTAACGCTTTCTCATAGTTTTTCTGGATATAACTCAGGATGCCAAGATAATTATAAGCAGTAGCAAGATTCTTTTTGTCTTTATTTTCCCTTGAAAGATTTAAGGCATTTATGTGATAATCTGCGGCAACGGTAAAACGTCCGGCAATCATATAAGCAAGTCCAAGATAATTGTAGGTTTCGGATATTAATTTTTTATCAGAAACAAGTTTTAGCAAAGGATTAACTCTTTCAAGCGTTTCAATTGTTTTGTTTGTTTCATGCAGCGCCATATAAATTCTGCCAAGCCCGTTTAAAAGCTTAACTTTACCTTCGGCATAATTTAATTTCTCCGCCTCTTTAATTCCATTCTCGGCCCAGCTTTTTCCTTCCAAAGGTTTAGAGATTGAGTAGAAGAGAACAAGATCTGAAATAGCATCAATTCTGTCTTTGCCTTTGGCTTTATCAATTGCAGAGAGCAAAGAGCCTTCCTTGTCCAAAGCGAAATTTATAGTTACACAAAAAGTGATTATGACTGCAAGAACGAATAAAATTTTAGATTGCATATGCTTTAAGAATAATTTGGTTACAAGTTTATATATAACTTTCTAAAAATCCAACGAATGTCTTTACTTTCTTGTCCTGTTATTGTAAACTTATTATCGATAAAACAGGATTACTTTTAACAGGAAAGTTTCTAATGCTTGAAATCAAAAATCTTACAAAGCAGTTTGGTACATTTACAGCTGTTGACAATTTATCACTCAATGTTAATGCCGGTGAACTATTTGGATTTCTTGGGCCTAACGGAGCAGGAAAGACAACAACAATTAAAATGATTGTCGGTCTTTATACACCAACTTCAGGTGAAATATTTGTAAACAATCTTAATACTAATACTCACCGTTTAGAAATAAATCAGGTTACCTCTTACATCCCTGACCAACCATTTGTTTACGATAAATTAACCGGCAAGGAATATCTTTATTTTTGCGGCGGCAGTCCCTACGGAATAAGAGTTCTTTTAAAAAC
>CAZIDB010000115.1:0-14883 GCA_964537965.1 uncultured Melioribacter sp.
TTATAAATATAATTTGCTGCAGTTACATTGTAATCTGAATAAGTATTAATTCCTTCGCTAACAGAATCAATCTGTGTAAACTTTGAATCAGAATCAAGCTTTCTGAAAATTCTTGTATAAACTTCATTTAGGTTAGTATCCGTCCAGTTAAGCACTACTCTTAACGGGGATGTTGAATATGATGCAGTAAGGTTTGCAGGCGCAGCATAATCTTCACTTAATGTTGTAACTTCAACCTCATTAGACCAATCGGAATAAGAAGTATCCTTTTTAGCTGCAATTCTGTAAACATAAGTCGTCCCTGTAAATAAACCTTCATCTGTATACTCAGTTATGTTTGCTCCTACTGTTGCCTTTAACGAAAAGCTAATATCGCCGGCATATTTCCTTTGGATAATAAAACTTGTTTCTTCAGTGGAATTATCTTTCCACGTAAGTTTTATTTTCTTAGTGCTTATTGGTGTTCCGGTTAATTGTGACGGGGCATTCAGTTCACCGATACCAAGTGAATTTACTTCCGAAGTATATTTAGAATTACCGTACTTATTAACCGCCCTTATTTTGTAGAAATAAATCTTGCTACTTTCTAACGTATTATCTTCATAGGATACGGCATTTGCTGCAACTGTTTTTAACTTTGAATAACTCCCTGTAGATTCTCTTCTGTAAATTTCAAAACCGCTTTCGTTAAGTGAGTTATCTTTCCAGGTAAGTTTAATAGAAGTTGTTGAAAGAATTTCAATAGAAAGATCAGAAGGAGCATAAGGCGGATTCCGGTTTTCACTAATAAATACATTTAGTGCTTCATTACTTGAATTTGTATTACCTGCTATATCAACAGCTTTAAGATAAATTTTCACAAGCTGGTTCAATATTGATGAATCAGGTGCAAAATAAACAGTCGGCAGAACATCCTCTTTTACCGTAAAACTTTGTTTTAAAACATCATTCACATAAAGTTGAATTGCCGATAACTCCTGGTCATCAGAGGCAGCATATACAAAAGTATCTGCTTCGGCAACTGTAATAGTGTCGTTTGATTTAGGACTTGATAATGTTATATAAGGAGGAAGAGTATCCGATGATGTTAATTGATCAACGCAGCCTACATAAAATAACGCAACAAGTATTAAAAGGATAAAAGTTTTTGGTATCAGTTTTTTCATTTCTATTATTCCGCTTATTAGGCATTACGAAATTGACCTATTGAGTAACATTATCATAATCAATAAAGTAGCTTACGGTTTCTCCCGCTTCCATCTTTTTAAGTTTCAGATGTAAGGAGTTTGTTCTCGGATTTATTTCATACTTAGGAATCTTAGTGCCGAAAATCTCGGAGGAAATCTGAATATTCTTTACGGGTTTATTCAAATTAATCTGAACGTCAACATTTTGCACATCAACCTTTCCGGGATTTGAAATTTCAATAGCCATTCTTCTGCTGCTGCGGGCTTCCGTAGAAAGTTCAAGGTTGGTTTTGGATAACCACCAATCTTTAATCTCAGAAGCAGATGTAATCCAAATATTCTGGGATTTCATATACCTGATTAAATCCTGGATAACGCTTGCATATTCAGGTCTGCATTGATAATCTGTATGAACCTTTAGAATATATACTCCGCCTTCAAACAGTAACCTATCTACATCTTCCTTGTATGTATAAAGCTGGAAGTTTTTATCTTTCAATCCGTAATCTCTTATAACTTCATAATCATCTCTTGCAGTTTTTGTAAAAGAAACAATTTTCTTTTCACCTCTTATAATAGTTTTTGGAACTGATCTGTCAGTAAGCGAGTCAGTAAAAACAAATTCATAATCCGAATGGACCAAAGCCTGAATGCTGTTCTCATCATACAATCCATACATTGGAACAGCACCTTTAACTTTTACAGTAGGAATTTTTTCAACAAGAGTTTTCCCGTTCTTAAAACGGACAAACTGAGAATTATAATTAAACAATTTGTTAACAGTATCATCCACTGATTCCAGATAACCAATATCAATTATATTTCCCACATCTCCGTAATTGCGCATCTCCTGTAAAAGAGATTTATTCTCTTCGGCAATGTTTGGTTCAACAAGAAATGTCAGCGGGACACGTTCATTCCTTGCAATATTAATAACATTTCTTACGTTCCAGACTTGTGTTGTTAAAGTAGGAACAATGATTGCTGCCGCACGGTACCGCGAAGGCCAATCCTTTACAAGGCTTGTTGGTGCATGAATAAGCCAGTTAATGGAATTCTTAAATAGCTTTTCAAAATTAACGTAATCTTCCTGTTCACCTAAAACGGAATTGAGTTCAAATCCGTACCAAACAAATCTTCCCTTTCCATAAGTGCCGTAAACAATTCCTGCGCTTTTCTCTATCTCTTCAATTACAAGTCCGGCTTCTTTCCTGAAGTTGTACCAGAAGCTTACCTGTATAGTCCTTGGATCCAAAACTTCACACGAAACAGGTCTATCCCATGTTGCAATCTTTAAAGGAAATCCGGTAGGAATTCCTGCAGTTAAAGGTAACCCTCCTCTTAAAGTATGAATTTTAGAATGTTCATCCGGTTTAATTTCAGTTGTAAATTTTAAGCCATACACTTCGGAAAAGAAATCCCATCCGCGCCATTTACCATCATTTGAATAAGAAGCAGTACCGCTGGTAGAAAATATGCTGCCGCCACCTTCTACATATTTCTTTATTTGATTTATTTCTTTATCGCTTAATGATTTTGTACCCGGCAATACAATAATGTTAAACTGTTTGTGCTTCCCAAGTTCAATTGTTTGATCGGATATTACTTCATAAGAAATGTTTAGATTTCCAAAAAAGGTCTTCCACGTTGAAATGTTATCACTCAGCCAAGTGCTTCCCTGGGGTAACATATTTTCAGTATACTTTGAGTAGAGTAACCCAACCTTAAAGTTAGTCGGACTTTCAAAAATGTATAAATTTTTCTTTGTAGGAATAATTTCAGAAATGTTATACTTGCCGTAAACATTTTTCAGAATTAAAAGGAAGACAAGAGCAGAAGCTGTTAGTAATACTAATCCACTAACAAAAATAATTAACTGATTTACCTTTAACCTATTTTTAAGACCTACCGCCACTTTGGATTTTCTCCGGTCTTAGTTTTACTTACCGGAATATAGCCTTCAGAAGTATATTTCATAAATTTCTTATCTGTAGAAGTGGTATCTTCACCTGTGTTTTCGTTCTGATATTGTTGAAACGGAGCTTGAACATTCTGTTGGTAAGCTCTTTGTCCCGGTACTTTACGGAATTCACTTTGTTCATAATTTTCCTGCTGAACTGGTATATAACCAGGTCTTCCCTGAACATCATAAGGTACTTTTTGATAATACTGTTGCTGATAAGCAGGTTGCTGTTCAACTCTGACTTCTCTTGGTTTACCAAGAACTTGTGCCGGTGCGTAAATTTCCGCTTCAACCATTTTTGGTTGCTGAGCAGTCTGTATTGCACCTTTACGTTCCCGTATTTTATAAAGCACATAAGCACCAATAGCCAAAATAAAAGTGCTTATTGTAGCAACCAATATGATAAAAGATAGTATAGGTATAAGTTCCATAATTTCCTCTTATAAACTTTTATGCTTTCGCTGTTCCGATTCTTTCAAGTTTCCCCCAGGTCATCCGCATTCCTAAGAACTCTTCAATAGTAGCCATAAACTTTGTAATATCAATCAACAAAATAAAAAACAACCTGTAAACAATAGCATAAGGAATTAGTCTTACTTCCTCCTTCTCAACTGCAATACAATACAACGAAGTCATTAAATCTAACAGTGCAAGTCCCGCCCACCAAAAAACGAGTAGATTCGACATTCCAAAAAACAAAGCGACTATAATAAAGTAACCATTGGCAAAAATATTCATTATCGGCCATATCAGAGATTCATAAAACATTGACCAGAGAACCAACGAATTATTAAAATTAATAGTAGGATTCATCAAATGTTTTTTATGTTTACGGATAGATTGAATTATACCTCTTGTCCATCTGTAACGCTGTTTCAATAACTGGTTTAATTTATCCGGAGCTTCAGTCCAGGAAATAGCCATTGGTTCATAGTAAATTTTCCAGCCGGCAGCTAAAATTTTAAGTGTCAGATCAGCATCTTCAGCAAATGTATCACTTGCATACCATCCTGCATCCTGAATAGCTTTTTTTCTGAATATTCCAATTGGGCCAGGAATGATATTTACAAGTTTAAGAAAACTCTGAGCGCTTCTTGGCATATTCAAACCTTCAAGGTATTCAAGACTCTGAAGATCGGTAAGGAATTTCTTCCTGTTCAATACTTTTACATTGCCAGCAACTGCACCTATTGCAGGATCAAT
Organism: uncultured Melioribacter sp.; assembly: GCA_964537965.1. Lineage (GTDB taxonomy): Bacteria > Bacteroidota > Ignavibacteria > Ignavibacteriales > SURF-24 > SURF-24. The sequence goes on from CAZIDB010000115.1 coordinate 4,354, forward strand.
AAAGTGCGAAACGCCGTATTTCAAAGTATCAGGAGAAAGCTGTGAATCACCATCCATACACAAAACAAAATCACCTTTGGAAACCTGGATACCTGCATTTAACGCGCGAGATTTTCCACCGTTAGCTTTATTGACAAGTGATATTCTGACTTTTGAATTTAACCCGTCCTGCAACCCAACTAATGATTGAGCCACTTGTTTTGTATTGTCTGTTGAACCATCGTTTACAATTATTATTTCGTAATTGGAATAATTTAATTTTAACAGGGATTTAATTGATTCCGTTAGAACTTTACCTTCATTATAAACCGGAACAATAATGGAAACAAATGGAGTGTATGTATTCTTCTGTTGAACCGTGTACCTTGTAATGTACAGGTAAGCCATAACTAAGATAGAGAAATACCTGAATAATAAAACGAAGAGAAATATTACCAGTGAGACAATAGACGAAAATACAAATAAGCTGCTTAATGAAAGGTCAGTATATGGTAATGTGAAAATAATTACAGCAAGAAGTAAAACAGAAAGCGCTCCTGAAATAAAAATTAATCTTAATAACTTTCTATCCTTTGCGGTAGACTCTTTATTAGGTTCGAAGTTATTTAAAACTATCTTCCGTTTTAATATGTCTTTAGTGTTAGGCATTCCATTAATAATTTTTTTAAAATACAAAAGGTCAATTTTCATACCATCCAAAACTACATAAATTCAAAGAATTTACATAATTCACAATGGCAGGTTGTTTCAGAAACAAACACGAGTATAAAAATGAACCACTCGCAAAATTACGCTATTTAGCTTTATTATATGCACTCATTAATGCTTCGGATAATAAATCGGAAACTACTTTTCCTCCCTCAGAGGTAAGATGGCAATAATCTTTTAGTGCAAGTTGAGGTTTAGCGCTAACCCAGCTTTCCATTGCATTTGCGCCTCCCATTGCTTCGTATAAATTCCAGAATGCCACTTTTGATTTTTCAGCAATTAATTTTTGAGATTTAAGTAAGAGCGCAATCTGAGGATCGGTAGAAAAACTCATTCCCTTTTTCACACTTTTATCACCTGCGCTAACAATAAGAATTGATGCATTCGGATATGCGCTTTTAAAATGATCAATTACTTTCTCCATTTTTTTCTCATACCAGACATAATCATTATATTCAGGTGAAACTACATTAACACCAAAATTGAGTATTATAAGTTTGTAATCAAGCAAGGGACTGAATTCTTTAAGTACAGGTTGAGTAATATCAACTAACATTATGCCCGACTGGCCCTTCATCGGAAAATTATCCACATAAATACCATTACCATTTTCAAGACTGACGCCATAAAAATATGTATTGGTGCAGGATTTAAAAGTCAATTTAACTGAAGTTGCATCTGATGAGGATGTAACAAGCAAATCTTTAACCCTGTCTGTTGAGGCAAGTTTTTTACTTTGACTTCCACCGGAGTTAAATGAGAAATCAACAGAGCCTATTCCATTAGAACCTTTATAATAAAGGTATACATTCTTAAATGATTTTAATGATCTGGATAACCTTGAAGTTTCATACTGAACATAGCTGTTTGCCGAAGGCATAAATACGTTACCGGCTATACCCAACGGCCAGTTTTTAGGATTGCGTTTGAAAACAGAAGCTTCGTTCCAGTCGTTTGAGAATTTAATCGTAGTAGTTTTTCTCATACCGAAATCATCTGTTTTAATAGCAACAAAACCGGCACCGTTACCTCCAAACTTAGCCTGAAGGTTTTCACGTAATCCCTCCGAAATAACATCACCAAGAATAATTGAATCTCCGTAATGAGCAATTCTTATCCTTGAGCTTTTACTTAACTTGAGAGCATTAAAGAAATATCTCAACTGACTTACATCACCTGTAATAGGAACATTCTTTCCATAAGAAGAGCCATAAAAACTAACATTGTCTCTTGCGGCTTCTTCACACAAATAAACATCTCTACCGGAATCTGAATCGGTATACGTATTAGCATAAAAACCATTTGAAGAAAAGATCATTACAAATAAAATAAGTGATAGTATTAATCGGGACATCAATATTTACTCCTGTTAATGTTAAAAACTCCAGTATGCATAAATGGAACTGGAAATAAATCTATAACTTGCATCATACCTGTAAGTGCTTCCGAGTGTAATTTTACCGGTAATGGATAAATTCTTAATGGGTTTATAAGTTATACCTGCACCAACTTCACGGATAAGAAAATCGCTTGCAGGTACATAACCAACCTTACCATTGATATCTACTTCCAATGTTTCATCATTCTGAACAATCCAGTCAAGCCATAGGCTATGAGATTCAAAATCGCTTGGTGAGTAATAGAATTTAGATTTCCTTGCATAGTTTGAATAGAAATATTCGTATCCAGCCCAGATGTCCCACTCAAACAATCTGCCAATTCTAAGTTGAAGATCATTACCAAGGTTACCATCAGTTAGATCCAGGAATTGATAATAACCTGAAAACTTTAATTCTTTTCTAGGATAGTAGTAAAACATTAATTTGTACAAATCAGATAAAATTCTGTAGTCGGTTGCAATATCGTAAAAGACAAGGCTTGGAGAATATAAAACCAATGCTGCATCTGTATGGTCATAGATGCCTGCAACAGAGAAATGATCTTTATTCTCATATTTCATAGTGATATCACTTACGTTCCTGTTTGAGTAACCTTCGTAAGTCAAATTTCCAAAGCCAAAACTTGCTACAAATTTGCTTGTTATCCAGATGTTTAAATGTGCTTTTAGAATTGTATAGTTCCTTTGAGCCCATTCCTTGCTAAGATCACCTCTGCTAAAACTTGTTCCGATAGTTAGAAAACTTGTAAGTCCCAAATCCAAACGTCCGCCCCAGCTTTTGTATATAAGGTCGAAATTATCGGAGTAATAATTATATATTGGAGCGAACCCGACTGAGTTTGGAAACCTTGAAATGATTCCTTTTATACCAACAACAGGAATCCATTCAATTCTCTGTTGAATTAATTTTATCTTTGTCGAATCAGTTTCATTTTCAAGAAGAACATCGTAAATATCTTTTGCTTCATCATAATTCTTTGTTACCTGGTAACTTTCAGCAAGATAGAATTTTGCTTCCCAGCTTGATGAATCTTCATCGGCAAGTTTTTGAAATTCGGAAACTGCTGTCAGAGAATCGCCACCCCATAAGTATGCTTTAGCTCTTAGCATTGCTGCATTATAATCATATTCCTGTTCAAGAATCTGGTTGCAGATTTCCACAGTTTTACCAAAGTTCTTCACGCACATATTAACTTCTGCATATTCCATAAGAGCAGTTTTTTCCGGAGCAGTTTTGTATGTAAAATACTCATCATATTTAACAAGCGCCCCTTCACAATCTCCTTCCATTGCTAATTTACCACCTTCAACTCTGATATCTAATATTTTTCTCTCTTCTGCATTTGCTTTTGCAGTTTCATACAACTGCTGCGTTGTAATATAGTAAGTATCTGTTGCATCTATTTTCCCCGCAAGATCCAAGAATTTTTTCGAGGTAGTGAAATCATCTTTCCAGCAATAAAGTGTAGAGAGTGAAAGAAGAACAGCAAAATTTTCAGGTTGCTTATCATAAACATTCGTTAAGTATTTCTCAGCAAGGTCAAGGTCAGAAGTATTCCAAACTGAAATCTGTCCTCTCAGCATCTGGTATTCCAGATTATTTGGATCCTGTGTAAGTAAGATATTCAACTGGGCAATTGCCCTTTCCCAATCATAATTCCAGGCTGAATACTGAGCAAGACGGAAGCGAACATCACTATCCTGGTTATCCGGAACACCCTGAAGATAATTTTCAAGAACAACAATTGCGCTATCATAGTTGGTCAGGTTACCCTGATACTCAGCTACTTTCAGCGCAGCTTCTTTATCTTTTGGATTTATGGCAAGCTTACTGTTATAATCAACTAATCTTTTCTTATAGACAACATCCCTGAATGTTGTAACGCTATCCATCAGTGGTCTTATAGTAGGATCATCCGGATTTTTCCTTTGTAATATCTGAAGCTGCTGGTAAGCTTCTTCCATTCTTTCATATTTTATCAGTTCCTGTACAAGCAATAATCTTGTTTCACTATCTTCTGGATTTCTTCTAACAATCCGGTAATATTTATCAATATTAAATTCCGGAGGAGCCTGTTGTGCTTTTCTGCGGGATAAAGTATCAACCCATTCAAACAAATACGGCTTGCCTTTTGCCTGATCCAATCCGTCCTGGGCTTCTTTAAAATAAGGTTTTAATGCAAGAGCATTTTCAAAAGCCATAATTGCAATCTTGTTTTTGCCAAGCCACATTGTAAAAAATCCGTATCTGCTCCAAAGACGTTGATCATCAGGATACTTTTCAACATACTTCTTTAGTATTTTTTCTCCTTTAACAATTGAACCGTTCTTAGAAAGAATTTCACTATAACGTATTACTTCATCAGGAGAGGCATTTTCATCTCTTTTCAAGTATTCATCATACCATTGTTCAGCTTCTCTCCATTCACCAAGATTCTTTTTGCATTTACCAATTTCAAGATAATTAACTGCAACATTAGGATTGATAGCTATTTCACGTTTATGGCCTTCAATTTTTTTATTAAGAAGTTCATGCCAAATTTTTTCAACCCTGTTCAGGTCTTCACGTAATTTTTGATCATCTGGAGCTAATTTGACTGCACGCCTTAAATCCAATGCAGCCCATTCATACTGACTGCGTTTTTCATAGCATAAACCGCGTAAATGTAAACCGTCGGCTTTGTGGGGTAGTGCAGAAATATATTTATTCAGCAGGTCAATCGCTTCACCGTACCTCCCATATTGCATATGGGTAAGAGCTTCTCTCTTAATTGCATCGTTGGTAGTTTGTGCAAATGATAAGGTACAGATTACAAACAGAAAAAATACTGTTTTGGTAAAATGCTTCATCAGAATTTATTATAATTATTGAAACTATCGTAATTATTCCGGAAATGAGTTTCATCTGAAGCTATGTAATCCATTAGTGATTCGGCATTTTCAATGTGTTCATCAATTTCTACAGAAAGTACGGAAATGTTATTTACAACTGCCCGTATGTATTCCGGATTAACACTTGGCAGATTGTTTTGCATCTTGGAGATTAATTCCTGAACGATCTTCTTATCGTTGCGTGTAATTAAAACAATAACTTTATTGTCCTTCAAACAAATCTTATCTTTTTTATCGGAACCAAGCCTGATTGCATTTTGTAACTGATTCATTGTAATTAAACCCTGCTGTTCGGCTGCATGATCTAATTTGAATGTTACAAGATTAAAAACCTGGCCGGTACTTTTATACAGCGCTATCTGGTTATTCAGTAACAAAAGAAAATCGTTATAATCATATAAGTTCGAAAATGAATACGGTTCGGACTGAACCTCGAAACTTGATAAGCTAAGGTATTTTGAATCCTTTTTAGTTGTTTGCGCAGGTAGATTAAAAAAGCCGTTCTGGGCAGGAGTCTGAAATCCTGTTGATGTTGGATATGACGGTTTATAATCAACAACAATTCCTTTGTATGGCTCAATAAAATAATTAGCAGTAAACTGCCCTTCTGTATGCCCGATGTTCGGAGTGATTGTCATCTTACCACCCTGATATTTATTCTCAATAACCGTAGGTCTCTTCTGCAGGTAAATACTTCCGGTAACAAACTGTGCCATTACATCAACAATGGATTGGGCAACCGGTGTAGCAGGTTCACCAACAATAAACAAACTGATTATATCTTTCTCTTCAATCGTTTCAATGGTTTGTAAAAAAGTATCTTTCAGTATATCAAGATTTGAAAAACTCAGGTAAGGAGTTAATTCATCAAATATAATCCTGTTAGGTGAGAACTGATTAACTACAGTAACTATGTCCTTAAAATACTCAACAAGATAATCATCAGAATTTCTTATATCGTTTATATCATTCGGAGGAGCAACTCTAACAACTACAATAAGATTCTGATTCATATAATTCTGTAAATCAAAATCTATAGAAGCAGCCTGAATCATTAAATCCTTAGGACGCATTGTAGTAAAATACAAGCAGACTTCTTTTTGTTTGGCGGATTGTAAAGCGTATTGCAAACCTAAAAGTGTTCGCCCGGATTTCCTCGGTCCTATTAAAATGTAAGAACCGCCTTTATAAAAGCCGCCCCAGGTCTGATCAACTAATGTCACACCAGATGGTATTAATTGTATATTCTTTTTCATAGACAGTCCTAAATTAGTCTAAAAATGACAAATTATGTGCCTTAAAAAAGGTAGATTTATGTGTATAAACAAATTCGCTAATTAGTCCAAATGATTCACTCTGAGAATATTTAAGTATGTGTACCATCCTAAAACAATCCTATTTATTTTCCGGAAAACCATCCTATTACAAATAAACCTGTGGCATTAGCGGAAATTGTCGGCTCGTTTGTAATATAGTCTATTCTATCATCATAATAAACGGCATCAGATGTTTGGAATCTCTTAAACCTGTCAGCGCTTTCAATCAGAATTTTATACTTACTAAAAGAACTTTTACTCACTGGTCCCGCTGCTATAGCTCCTGGTAAAGAAGTTTTATTTAAGAAAGCAATTTGTGAGTGAAAATTTTTTGTAAAATCGAAACCAATGTTACTTATGAATGAAACGCCCCATTGGTTTCGTCCAAAGATAAAATCTCTTTGATAAATAATCAAGGAATCATATAAGACATTTTTAGAAATCTTTTTAAGCAGGATTGCCTGCAGGGCTATGCCTAAAATGGTATTGTTGGAACCCCAGCCATAATCCGATATAGTACCGAAGAGATTTTTCTTTTTCACTTCATTGAAATGGTCAACATTTTTCTTAAGATATTCTGTAAACCTTGGTTCGAAATCTGCTAAGCGGAAGTGTAACAGTGAATTTATATCTCCCCAGCTCCACCAGAAATCAGAGCCGGCTAAATCACCCTGTTCAATAGCATCTAAAAGATATTGCCTTTTACCTGTAGTTAGATATAATTCAATTGCTGCAAGTCCAAGTTTACCATGAAAACTTTTATCAAGATAAAATCCACTACTGCTCGTATCAAGATCAGGAACACTATTGCGTAATGCATAAAAATGCCCAGCGCTAAGCAAACATTTTTTTGCGAACTCATCATATTTTAAATCTTCTTTCCAGATTCTTGCAGCTAATGCTAAAGTGGCAGAATAGATTCCAATTAAATTTTTCCCTATTCCCAAAAAACCAGGCCGGTCAAAATTAAGCTGATCATCCTCCGGCATCCGCCATCCCTGATCATGATCCCTAAGTGATTGCACCTGGGTAATAAATTTTTTGTTTTCATAATTTAATCGCAGCAGCCAGTCAAGCCCGACTTTAGCTTCTTCAAGTATATCGGGAACAGAATTTTTATCTGCATCAAATCCGAATTTACCGGGATCAAAATCGTACGAGAAAATCATGATATAAGTAGCATAAGCAGTTGTGTTAAGAAATTTTATGTAATCTCCGGCATCATGCCATCCACCGGTTGCATCAAGAGTTTTATAAATTACTTTTCCATCTTCAACCAAGGCAGTTACATCGTAAGGATGACAGGTTTTGTGAAGGACAGGATTTGTATAACCGCATCGTTGCACTTTAAAAAACTGTAGCAGAGAATCAACTACTGAATTATATAAATTTTTACCAATCTTAAACGGGTAAGATTGAACGCCATCAATTTCAATTACATATCTCCCCTCTTCCTTCAAAGCGGTAAAATCAATTGAATAAGCGAAATTGAATCCTGATAATTTTACTGTAGATTGTTTTAATTCACCCTTATATGCTTCATTATCATCCTTATCTAAAACACTAAAAGTAAACTGAGCTAAGTTAGAATTTGAAAATACGATAGCAGTTTTCAAATCGTCTGAAGAAAATCCAAGCTGATTTAACCTTATAAATAATTCATCAGAAAACAAATTAGAGTGAATAAATAGCGTTAGCAGGAGGATGCAAAATATTCTTTTCATATTTTTACAGAAGAATTAATTCAGTTTTCAAAATAGAAAAATTTGTTTTACTTATTTGTACAGGTGAAGTTCTATGTTTGTTCAGATATAATTCTTCCTTCCTATTATTTCTTAACTCAGGGCCTGAAATTTGTACCCCAAATATAATCCCAAATTTGCTGACTTACACCAAAACCTTTTGAATTATCTTTATAGTGATGTTTCATGTGATGTTTCTTTAGAATAAGGAACAACTTGTTGTGCCAGGTTAAATGATGAACTGCATAATGAGTCATATCATAAATTAAATAACCAATCAGGAAACCACTGAAGAATGAAGGGAGGAAAGCATCATTCAATATTAAACTGAAGATAAAATAAAATAAAGCAGCTAACGGAATACTTACGGAAGGAGGCATAACCAACCTTTTGGAGTCATTTGGATAATCGTGATGCACACCATGAAAAATAAAATGTATCTTTCTGCCAAGTTCACTTTCAGGTTCAAAGTGAAAGACAAATCTGTGAAGCGAATATTCTGTTAAAGTCCACACAATTATCCCAATAATTATAAACTCCATTTGATTTAATACAGAAACATGAAAAACTGAATTCGCCCGGTACATGAAAAAGGAAATTACGGGAAGATAAATAAAAAGCGGAACGGTAAAATGTACTTTACTGACTGCTTCAAGCAAATCATTTTTAAACATTCTAACGGTTTCATCTTTATTTGAAACATAATTTTTACTCATCGTCTTTAACTTTCCTGTATGTTGTTATTATTATATAACGATAAAAATCTAAACCGACACGAATTTTTTGTTTATATGTTTGATAACCGTATTCGTAGAATTAAACGCCCAGATAATCGAGCCACCTTTTATACCTGCACTCAGGTCGCCGACTAAAAATAAACCATCAACATTCGTCTCGTGTCCGTCTGCTATTACAGGATTATCACCGTTAAATTCTATACCTATCATTTTAAGAAAATTAGTTGGAGTCGTTCCGCCAAGTGCATATACAACATAGTCAAATTCCATTTCCGCCAAATCATTTTCGTAAAATCGAACGAGCGGCTTTCCATCATTATCGATAACCTCACTAATGTTGGAGTCAAAAAGAATGTTGACTTTCGCCTGTTCAGCTAAACTTAAAATGCTTTTCCTGTTGATGTCATTCATTCTCTTAAACTCAGAATTTCTGTAGCTAAGAGTAACTTCATTTTTTTGCTGGACAAGATACTGGCTGTATTCCGAAGCGGTATCACCTCCACCAACCACAAGCACTTTGGAATTTATAATTTCTGTTGAAGTTATTTCGAACAGGAGCTTATCTTTTAATGAAACCGGTAATTTATATTCCGGTTTGTTAGGTTTACCAAGTATACCAATAGCAAGTGCAATTAATTTTGTTTCATAAGTTGCCCTATCGGTATAAACAGTAAATAATTGTTGTTTATTGTGCTTAACAATTTTCCAGACAGTTTCGTTGTAATTAACCTTAACGGAATAATCATTTATTGCTTTATCAAGATACGATATTGTTTCCTGCTTGGTTAAATCCGGTATACACAAAGCACCTGTGCATACAGCTTCAAATCCTTTGTAATTAGCAGTAACAAGTTTTTTTTCCGGATAGAATTTTCTTATTGAAAATGAATGCTCAGGACTTCTTTCAATAATCAGAATATCATCTTTCGAAACTCCTGCCACAATATTTTCAACCGCCATACTAATTCCTGCCGGGCCAGCTCCAATAATAATCATCTGATACATATTACAATCTTTCCTTACTTTTTGATATAAGATGAGGAAATCATTCAAAGGTTTTAAAATTCAACAAAATTTTAATTCGGTTGGTTCAGAATCGGCATAAAAAAACCCACAAAAGATTTGCGGGTTTTAAATTCTACATTTTTTAATAGTCTATATTTTTTTTATTCCAATTCCCGGTCTATCGGATAAAATTACTCTTCCATCAATTACTTTTGCCCCTTCATAAATGTCGTTTGCAATAAGAAGTGCGCCGTCAAGGTCAGCCCAATCAACCATTGGAGAAAGTTGTGCGGCTGCAGAAATTGCACAGGATGTCTCAGTCATACAACCAATCATTACTTTCATTCCCAATGCTCTTGCAAGAGTAAGCATTTTATATGCTTCGCGCATACCGGTGCTTTTCATTAGTTTAATATTTATACCCGAGTAAACTCCGTGAGCTTTCAGCACATCTGGAAGCCGCTGAACTGCCTCATCACCAATAGTAGGGAGTGGACTATGTTCCGTAAGCCAAGCGTTGCCGTCAAAATCCGTCTTAGGCATTGGCTGCTCAACAAACACACAATTTCTTTCCTTTAACCAGTGAACCATATCAAGCGCAAAATTTTTATCTTTCCATCCTTCATTAACATCAACACAAATTGGTGTATCCGTTACAGAGCGGATTGTCTCTATCATCATTTTATCTGTATCTCTTCCCAGTTTCACTTTAAGAATTTTAAATTCCTTTG
>CAZIDB010000116.1:0-14865 GCA_964537965.1 uncultured Melioribacter sp.
GTAATGATTATAAAATTTTCAAATTTTGCTGACGGAGTTCATAAACTTGAATTCCAGGAAAAAACAGAGAAAATTGGATTAAAACAGCCATTTTTCGATGATTTGTCCTTAGTTGTCGATATGGATAAATCACACAGCCAGATTGTTATTAAAGGCAATTTGTCTGTAAAAGCAAAATATATCTGCGACAGATGCGATGATGAGTTTGTTGAAGAATTAAAAAATAATTTCCAGATTACTTATTTCTTTACAAACCAGTACGCGCAAAAAAATGAAGATGTGAATTTATATTTTTTATCTCCTGAAAAAGATAAAATTGATCTTACAAATGATGTTAGAGATTTTGCACTATTAGCTGAACCAATGAAGAAATTGTGTAAACCGGATTGTAAAGGTTTGTGTTATAAATGCGGTGCAAATTTGAATGTAGAAGAATGCAAATGTGAGAAATAAATTTTAAATAAGAACAAGTTTTAGAAATAATAATAAACAAATAAGAGAAAGATATGCCAAATCCAAAACGCAGAATGTCCAGAACACGCAGAGACAAAAGAAGAACACATTATAAAGCTGATGCTCCATCTTTATCAACATGCAGCAACTGTGGTGAACTTAAATTGAATCATAGAGCTTGCCCAAACTGCGGATATTACGCATCCCGTTCGATGTTTGTACCTAAAGGCTAAACTAATCCATGGAATTATCCCGGATTTCTTCTTATCCCAAAATTGCAGTAGATGCAATGGGGGGAGATTTTGCTCCTACTAATGAAGTAATTGGTGCGGTTCAGGCTTCAAATGAAAATCAGGATATTGAAGTCTTTCTGGTTGGGAGAAGAGAAGAGATAATTAATGTTATCAATCAGAACAATTTAAAGTTCGATTTTAACAATATTATTCATGCAGATGAAGTAATATCAATGGGAGAAAATCCAACTACTGCTCTAAGGCAAAAACCTAATTCTTCTATTTCAATTGGAACCAGATTAGTAAAAGATAATAAGGCTGATGCATTTGTTAGCGCCGGTAATACCGGTGCTGTTGTTGCAGCAGCTACTTTAATTTTAGGAAGATTAAAGAATGTTGAGAGACCAACAATCGGTTCATACTTTCCCAATTCAAGCGGAATCAGTACAGTTTTCGATGTTGGAGCTTTTGTTGATAGTAAACCTCAACATTTACTTAGCTATGGTATCTTGAGTAATATATTTGTTAAAGAGATTTACGGTATTGAAAGACCAACCATTGGAATTTTATCAACCGGTGAAGAAGAAGAAAAGGGTACAAAAATTACAAAGGAAGCATTTGAACTGTTTAAGAAAACAAAGTTGAATTTTATTGGAAACCTGGAAGGTAAGGATATCCTTACTGGTAAAGCTAATATCGTTATTTGCGATGGGTTCATAGGAAATGTTTTGCTTAAATTTGGTGAGAGTGTTCCCAAATTGCTTAAGCATTTGCTAAAGGAATATGCAAATAAAAACCTGATTAATAAAATAAAAATCGGTTTACTGAAAAATTCCTTCAAGGAAGCTATGACACCCTTGGATCCGAATCTTTACGGTGGAGTACCACTGCTGGGAGTAAATGGAAATTGTATTATTGGTCATGGTTCAAGCTCTGTTCTTGGAATAAAGAATATGATTGTTCGTGCAAAGGAAATGATTGAAAAAAATATAGTAAACAAAATTGAAGAATCATTAAAGGAATATTCAAACATTGGCTGAAAATCTTAATAAAAAAATAAACGCTGCTGTAACCGGCGTTGGGATGTACGTCCCGGATAAAATTTTTGATAATAAATATTTTGAATCTATTGTTGATACGTCTGACGAATGGATAACTACACGTACCGGAATTAAAGAAAGAAGAATAATTGAAAACGGCGCTACAAGCGATATGGCTGCTTTTGCAGTTGATGATTTATTGAAGTCAACTAATTTAAAAGCAGATGAAATTGATGTTATTATTGTTGCAACTGTAACACCTGACATGTTTTTTCCTGCTACTGCATGTTTGGTGCAGAAAAAAGTTGGGGCAAAAAATGCCTGGGGTTTCGATTTATCTGCGGCTTGTTCAGGTTTTCTTTTTGCGTTAAGAACAGGTGCAGCTTTAATAGAAAGCGGTGGATATAAAAAAGTTATTGTAGTTGGTGCAGATAAAATGAGCGCAATTACAGATTACACAGATCGTAATAATTGTATTCTTTTTGGTGATGCAGCTTCTGCTGTTTTATTAGAACCGACTGAAGATTTGAATTACGGGTTAATTGATACAATATTACACATTGATGGTACCGGCGAAAATAATTTACATATGAGAGGTGGTGGAAGTTCTAAACCCGCTTCTCATGAAACGGTTGACCAGAAATTGCATTACATTTATCAGGATGGCAAAGCAGTCTTTAAAGTTGCTGTTGTGGGAATGGCTGATGTTGCTTATGAAATGATGCTGAATCATAATCTTACTTCTCATGATATAAGATATCTTGTGCCTCATCAGGCTAACCTTAGAATTATTGATGCTACCGCTAAAAGAATGGGTATAGGACCTGAGAAAGTGATGATTAACATTCGGAAATACGGCAATACTACTGCAGCTACAATTCCTCTTTGCCTAACGGAATATTATCGCCAAGGAAAAATTAGGCGAGGAGATAAACTGATTCTTGCTGCGTTTGGTGCAGGATATACCTGGGGTTCCGGTTATTTAGTGTGGAGTTTAGACTAATGGGTAAAAGAGCTTTTATTTTCCCGGGACAAGGTTCGCAATCAATCGGAATGGCAAAAGATCTTTACGATAATATGCCTGAAGCTAAAGAAATGATTCAGATGGCAGATGATGCAATTGGTTTTAAACTTTCACATGTTATGTTTAACGGACCGGAAGAATCATTGAAGCAGACAGAGAATACACAACCTGCTATATTTCTTCATAGTGTTGTATTGGTTAGCCAGTTCAGAAATTTTACTGCGGATATGACTGCCGGACATTCGCTTGGTGAGTATTCTGCTTTGGTTGCATCCGGAGCAATTCAATTTTATGATGCGATCCAGGTTGTTCGTACACGCGGATTGGCTATGCAGAAAGCCGGTACAATAAACAAAGGTACAATGGCAGCAATTGTTGGATTAGCTCCTTCTGTTCTTGAAGATATTTGTAAAGAAGCTTCAACTGTTGGAATTGTTCAATGCGCTAATTTCAATTCGCCTGGTCAGATTGTTATCTCAGGTTCAGTTGATGGCGTTAAAAAAGCTATGGAAATTGCAAAATCTAAAGGCGCTAAGTTAGTTAAAGAACTTGTTGTTAGCGGAGCATTCCATTCACCTTTAATGGAACCGGCAAAAGATGATCTGGTTGTAAAATTAAATTCAACTAACATCTATAATGCTAAGATTCCTGTTTATGCAAACGTTACAGCTAAACCTGTTACAGATAAAGAAGAAATAAAATCACTTTTAATTTCACAGTTGAATGCCCCGGTTAGATGGGAAGAAACAATTCAAAATATGATTAAAGATGGAGCCGATGAGTTTGTTGAAATTGGTCCAGGTAAAGTTCTGCAAGGTCTTGTAAAAAGAATTAATCCGGACGTTAAATGTCTGGGTATTGAAAAGTTTTCTGATTTGGAGAAATATCTTTAATGGTTGAAGAAACACCGAAAATTATTAATGGATTAAAAATAGATCCTGAGATTTTTACTTTTAAGTTCAGTTGCAAATGTACCGGTGAATGCTGTCACTATGGTGTTTATACAGATTTTAAGGAATATGAAGCTATTATGGCTATTCAGGATAAGATTATTCCTTTGATGGACGAAACCCAGCCGGCATTACCGGAAACCTGGTTTGAAGAACCTGAACCTGATACAGATTTTGAATCAGGTGTTGCCGTTGGTACAGAGGTTTTTAATAACAAATGCGTATTCCTTGATAAAGATGGTTTATGCATACTACAAAGACTTGCAAATATTGAAGGTGTGGATAAATGGGAATACAAACCCCATTACTGCATCCTTTACCCGTTTACAATTTATGAAAATACACTTACTATCGATACCGATCATATGAATAGATTAAAAACCTGCAATAACCAGCCGCATGAAAACACTACAATGTATGAACATTGCCAGGATGAATTAATTCATCTTCTTGGAAAAGAAGGATTTGAGGAACTGGAAAAATATCATTTTGAATATTTAACAAAGATAACAAAGGAGAAATAACATGGAAGGACAGGCGAGAAGGGCAATTGTTACCGGAGGTTCAAGAGGCATTGGCCGTGCAATTGTAAAGGAACTGTCTAAAAGAAATTGTGAAAGCATTCTCATAACAGATATTGCTTTCATTAATGATGATAAAGAAGAATGCGCCAAAGAAATTCAAAATGAAATTGCAAGTTTTTCTAACACTAAGATATTTGCTTTCAAAGCTGATGCATCAAAATTTGAGGATGCGCAGGCAACCATTGATGAAGCTGTTGCGAAAATGGGCGGAGTAGATATTCTTGTAAACAATGCAGGAATTACCCGCGATAATCTTCTGCTGAGAATGACTGAAGAAGAATTTGATAAAGTACTTGCTGCTAATCTTAAGAGTGTTTTTAATTATTCCAAAGCTGCATTGAAAAATATGATTTCTCAAAAGTATGGAAGAATAGTAAACATTGCATCTGTTGTTGGGTTAATTGGTAATGCCGGCCAGGCAAACTACGCAGCATCAAAAGCAGGTGTAATTGGATTTACAAAATCAATTGCAAGAGAAGTTGCAACAAGAAATATTACGGTTAATGCAATTGCTCCCGGTTTTATTGAAACTGCAATGACGGATAAACTAAATGAAAAACAAAAAGAAGCTCTTCTTGTTAATATACCTATGAAGAAATTAGGTAAACCGGAAGATATAGCCAAAGTTGTTGCTTTCCTTTGCAGTGCTGATGCTGATTATGTTACCGGTCAGGTTATTGCCGTAGACGGCGGAATGACGATGTAAATAATAATTTTAAAAAGTTTTGTTCTTTTCATTATATTTGAAACAAAAACAGGAATATTCAATAATAATTAACAATTTATAGGAGAAAAAATGGATATTGAAGCCAAAGTAAAACAAGCAATTATTGATAAACTTGGTGTTGAAGAATCTCAGATAACACCGGAAGCTTCATTTACAAATGATCTTGGCGCTGATTCACTTGACATAGTAGAATTGGTCATGGGCATTGAAAGTGCTTTCGGACTTTCAATACCTGATGAAGATGCTGAAAAATTTAGTACAGTTGGTGAAGCTGTTAAATATTTAAAGGAAAAATTAGGTTAATTATTAGTAGCACAGGTTTTTATCTGTGCTACTTTTGATCTGATATTTTCACTTAATTATTTTTATTGTATTAAATTAGTTTAGGAGCTATCGAATGAGCAATAGACGAGTTGTCGTTACAGGAATGGGTACTGTAAATCCGGTTGGTAACAACATAGATGAATTCTGGCAGGGTCTGCTTGAAGGTAGGAGTGGTGCAAACATCATTACAAAATTTGATCCTACTGGCTTTGAAGTACAATTTGCCGCAGAAGTTAAAAATCTTGATCCTTCCATATGGATTGATAAGAAATCACTTAGACGACTTGATCCTTATGCGCAGTACGCTTTAATTACTGCTGAGATGGCTTTTCAAGATTCTAAACTTGATCTTGAAAAAGAAGAAAAAGATAGAATTGGAGTCATTTACGGCAGCGGTATAGGCGGAATGCTTACAAATCAACAACAACATTTCGTTTTCTTTAAGGAAGGTCCAACTCGCGTTAGCCCATTCTTTGTCCCAATGATGATTTCAGATATTGCAGCAGGACAAATCTCTATTAGGTTTGGTCTGAAAGGACCAAATTATGCAACAACTTCTGCCTGTGCAACATCTTCTCATGCAATTGGAGATGCGTTTATGCTAATTCAAACTGGTAGAGCAGATGTTATGTTCTGCGGTGGTAGCGAAGCCGCAATTACTGAACTTTCAATTGCCGGATTTACGCAGTTAAAGGCTCTGTCAACATGGAACGACAGATACAAAGAAGCTTCCAGACCATTCGATAAGGATAGGAGCGGTTTTGTAATGGCAGAAGGTGCAGGAACTTTAATTCTTGAAGAATATGAACATGCGATTAAAAGAGGCGCTCATATTTATGCTGAACTTATCGGAATCGGGTTAACAGCAGATGCGCATCATATAACCGCACCAGCCCCCGGTGGCGAAGGTGCAGTTCGCTCTATGAGAGAAGCACTAAAAGATGCTGGTATTAAACCTACGGATATTGATTACATTAATGCCCATGGCACTTCCACACAATTGAATGATGCTTCTGAAACCCAGGCGATCAAAACAGTATTTGGTGAGTATGCATATAAATTGCTTATAAGTTCTACAAAATCTATGACTTGTCATTTGCTTGGTGCAGCAGGTGCGGTTGAGGCTATTGCTTCAATTCTTGCAACTGTAAATGATATTGTTCCGCCTACTATTAATCTTGATAATCCAGATCCGGAATGCGATCTGAATTATTGCCCAAAGGTGCCTGTTAAAAGAGAAATTAATTATGCATTAAGCAACACGTTCGGATTCGGCGGTCATAATGCATCTTTAGTATTTAAAAAATATAGGGACTAGGATTGAACACAACGTTTCTTAGATTTTTAAGTCGTCTTGTATCTTCTAAGAAAATAAAATACAGTGATTTTCCTGATAGTTTTGCAAAACTTCTGAAAAACCGGGTGAAGCTTCTTGAAAATCTTTTGGGGTATAAAATAAAAGATCCTACTTTTTACATAAAAGCATTAACTCATCGTTCCTATGATGAGTTTGATGATTTCCACCTCCGTTCAAATGAAAGATTGGAATTTCTTGGTGACTCTGTTTTAAGTGTAATAGTTGCAGATTTTCTTTTCAAAAACTATCCAAAGGAAGATGAAGGTTTTCTTACAAAGACCCGTGCAAAACTAGTGAACCGAACTACACTTGCCAAAGCAGCAGATAATATTAATCTTATGGATTATATGCTTGTTAGTAATAGCTTTGTGCATGCAACAAATGGTGTTAAAACAATAATTGCCGATGCACTTGAGGCGCTAATCGGTGCGATTTTCCTTGATAAGGGTTTGAAAAAAGCACAGGTATTTATAAATGAAATTCTTATTAAACCATTTGCTCACGACAGGCATCAGATGGAGGATAAGAATTACAAAAGTCAGTTGCTTGAATATACACAGGCTAACAAACTATCAAATCCATATTATAAAATTCTTAAAGAAGAAGGACCTCAGCATTTAAAAACTTTTACGATTGAAGTTTTTGTAAACGATACCAGCTATGGTATTGGAATCGGTAAAAATAAAAAGGAAGCTGAGCAAAACGCAGCAAAAGAATCCCTTAAAAAAATTCATGTATCAACCCGTACATTAGCAGAGGCAGAATAGCTAATATTTACAATCCTGATGCTTTCTGCACAAACTCCGGCACTTCAGGTTCACCCTGAAAAAATTCTTTAGTCTTTCCTTTTGTAATTGCCCATCTGTGAATTGAAGAGATGCCTCCGTTTTTAATAAACTTGTCTTCGCTTAAGTATGCTTTATCCGTCAGTGCTTCTTCGATAGAAATAAATTTATATCCGTTACTTTGAATACCTTCGGCAAGTTTATCAAATGTGTCTGCATTTAACCTGTTTGCATGCATAAGTAAAATCTGTTTTACCTCGTAGCCAAAAAGTTTAATTGATTGGTCTTTATAATACTCAATGCAGCTAAGCATATAAGGAATGTATTCATCTGCAATTTTCTTTTTTAGGATTTCGTCGGAATCTTTTATTGCATTGTTATATGCAACCGCAAAAATATAATCTGAATTGTCCACGGTAACAGGTGCAATCTTATAACCTGTGCTTTCAAGAAATTCAGCAGCAGAGTCTTTCTTACCAAGACTATTGCCCATATGCAGGAATGGAAACCTAAAATAACGAAGCTGTTCTCCTTTTTCGGAAAGTAATTTTTTTAAAGTCGGTTCTCCATCAATAACATCTTTTTTCCATTCATCAATATAAATTTTATTTAAGCTTTTATGCGCATAGGTATGGTTACCAAGCTCCAGTCCGTTATCCAACCACTTTTGTAAAGCGACTACTCTTTTTTCAATAATACCATTTTCGTTATGTAGTTTGGATTCATTGGAAAAACCGATTGCAGGAATATCAAATTGCTTAATCTTTTTTATTAAAGAATCAGTCATTGCCAGCATCTGGTCATCAGTTGCAGATGAATAAGTTACAAAGGGAAGGTCATCAAACGTAATTGCTATATATTTATTCTGTTCATTTTTAACCTGCGCAACAGATAAGTTGAAAAATAATATTAGAGTTAAAAATATCACTGTTCTTTTCATTAATTACACCGCTCATTTTGTTACTTTAAAAGCTAATTCAATAAGTTTTGTTATATTTACCTACAACAAAAAACAAATTGTGAATACAACAAAAATAAAAATCACAACAAAATCAATTTAAAAATCTTACCGAGATTAACTTTATGAATTACTCTAATAATTTTGAAAATTTTGCTGACAGGCATATCGGTCCACGAGATACGGATGTACCTGAAATGCTGAAACAAATCGGCGTCAAATCAATTAAGGATTTAATTTTACAAACAATCCCAAAGGGAATAAGATTAAAGCAGGAAATTTCTTTACCTAAACCTTCAACTGAACACGAGTATTTAAATGAACTAAAAAGTGTTGCTGTAAAGAATAAAATATTTAAATCGTTCATAGGCATGGGTTATTATGATACGATTCTTCCATCAGTTATAAGAAGAAATGTTTTAGAGAATCCGGGATGGTATACACAATACACTCCTTACCAGGCAGAAATTTCTCAGGGCAGATTGGAAGCGCTGATTAATTTTCAGACGGTAATAGTTGATTTAACAAAAATGGAAGTGGCCAATGCCTCGTTACTTGATGAGGCAACAGCGGCAGCAGAAGCTATGATTATGCTTCATAACCAACGAAAGAACAAGGAAGCCGATACATTTTTTATTTCGGAAGAATGCTTTCCGCAAACAATCGAAGTCCTTAAAACACGTTCGGTTCCGCAGGGAATTAAACTTGAAATTGGTGACCACAAGAAATTTGAATTAACAAACAAATGCTTTGGTGTGTTAGTGCAGTATCCTGCCGCTTACGGTGAAATATATGATTATACTGAGTTTATCAAACAGGCAAAAGCTTTAGGAATTTATTCCGTGTTTGCTGCTGATTTGCTTGCTCTTACAATATTAACTCCTCCTGGAGAATTAGGTGCCGATGTGGTTGTTGGTTCAACGCAAAGATTTGGAGTACCAATGGGATTCGGTGGTCCGCACGCAGCTTATTTTGCAGTTAATGATGAACTGAAAAGATTTATGCCGGGAAGAATTATCGGGGCATCAATTGATGCTGACGGAAACCCGGCGTACAGAATGGCACTGCAAACAAGAGAACAACATATAAGACGCGAGAAAGCAACAAGTAACATTTGTACTTCTCAGGTGCTGCTTGCAATCATGGCAGGAACGTACGCTGTTTATCATGGTCCAAAAGGATTAAGAGAAATTGCCGGCAGGATAAACAATCTTGCTTCAATTCTTAACAAGGGATTTAAGAAAATTGAAGTTGTTCAATTAAATAATAATTTCTTTGATACGCTTTATGTTCAGCTAAATACTAAAGAGGAAATAGAAGCTGTAAGAAAAAGCGCAGTCAAAGAGAAAATGAATTTCTACTATGACGATTTGAAAATTTGTATTTCGCTTGATGAAACAAAAACAGTAAAAGACGTTGAGAAAATTCTTAAAGTTTTCTCGGTTTTACCAGGAAAAGAAAAAGTAAAAATTGCTGATCTTAAGAGTATCGAAGGAAGCGTTCTGCCGGAATCACTTCAAAGAAAAAGTGCATACTTACAGGCAAAAGTATTCAACCGGTATCATTCGGAAATGGAAATGATGCGTTACCTTAAAAATCTTGAGAGAAAAGATTTATCATTAACCGGTTCTATGATTCCGCTCGGTTCCTGCACAATGAAATTAAATGCTGCAACCGAAATGCTTGGTATAACCTGGGACGAATTTACGAGCATTCATCCGTTTGCACCAGTTGAGCAAACTCCCGGGTATGCAGAAATCATAAATGACCTTGAAACATGGCTCGCTTCAATTACAGGATTTAAAGCTGTTTCTTTACAACCTAATTCTGGTGCACAGGGTGAGTATACTGGACTTATGGTCATAAGACAATACCATATTGAACATAATAATGTAAACAGGAATGTTGTTTTAATTCCATCTTCGGCTCATGGTACAAATCCCGCAAGCGCTGTAATGGCTGGAATGAAAGTCGTGGTAGTTGGATGCGATTCAAACGGAAATATTGATGTTGTTGATTTGAAAAAGAAAGCTGAAGAGAATAAAGATAATTTAGCTGCACTTATGATTACATATCCTTCTACTCATGGTGTGTTTGAAGAAGAAGTTAAATTGATTTGTGAGATTGTGCATGAAAATGGCGGTCTTGTTTATATGGATGGTGCAAACCTTAATGCACAACTTGGATTTACAAGTCCGGGTGAAATTGGTGCTGATGTCTGCCACCTGAATCTTCATAAAACTTTTGCAATACCTCATGGCGGCGGCGGCCCCGGAGTTGGACCAATTGCGGTTAATGAAAAATTAAAAGATTATCTGCCGGGTCATCCGTTGAAAAATGTTGGAGGTGTAAAAGCGATTACTCCGGTTTCTGCTGCTCCATACGGAAGCGCGAACGTGTTGATCATTTCTCATTCATATATTAAAATGATGGGACGAGAAGGATTAAAACAGGCTACTGAATTTGCAATACTGAATGCCAATTATATAAAATCAAGATTGGAATCTTATTACAAAGTTTTATATACCGGAAAGAACGGAAGAGTGGCTCATGAACTTATATTTGACTTTCGTCCATTTAAAGCTACAGCAGGAATTGAAGTTGAGGATGTGGCAAAGAGATTAATGGATTATGGTTTCCATGCTCCAACTGTTTCATTTCCTGTTGCCGGTACTTTAATGGTTGAACCAACAGAGAGTGAATCAAAAGAAGAACTTGACAGGTTTTGCGATGCAATGATTCAAATTAAAAAAGAGATTGAAGAGATAGAACAGGGAACTGCTGATAAGGTGGATAACGTTTTGAAAAATGCGCCTCATACTGATAAGTCAATTGCAGCAGAAGATTGGAAACATCCTTACTCAAGAGAAAAAGCAGCTTTTCCAATGAAGAGTTTACTGACAAATAAATTCTGGCCTGCTGTTAGAAGAATTAATAATGCGTTCGGCGACAGGAATCTTGTTTGTAACTGCAACCCTGTAAGTGATTACGTGGAATAGTTTGTCAAAATCCTTTTGTAACCTCAGGAGGCTGACTAAAAAGTAGCATAAAGGTCATTGCGAGGAGTAAAACGACGAAGCAATCTGCTTGTCTAATGTAGAAAATGAGATTACTTCGCTTTGCTCGTAATGACAATTTTACTTTTTAGTCAATCCTTGGGAGTAAATGAATATTGAATGAACAATGTTTGTGAAATATTAAAAAGTGCAAAGACAATTGCTGTTGTCGGAATATCGGATAAACCGGAAAGAGACAGTTATGGAATTGCCAAGTATCTTAAGCAGGCAAATTATAATGTTGTTGGTGTAAATCCTTTTATTAATAAAGTTGATGATATCATTGTCTATCCAAACTTAACTGATATTCCATTCCCTGTAGACATTGTTGATGTATTCAGGCGCTCGGATAAAATTCCGGAATTGGTAGACGACGTTATCAAAATAAAGCCCAAAGTGTTCTGGCTTCAGCTTGGTATTTTTAATAATGAAGCAGTTGACAAGATAGAAAGTGCTGGAATTGATGTAATTCAGAATTTATGTATTAAGGTTGAGCACCGGTATTGTATCGCTCAAAAGTTTTCAATTTAAATATAAAGGTATTACTGTTTGAATAGATTCTCATCAACAAAAAATATTTTTCTGCTTATCTATATTTCTTTAACAGTCCGGGTGCTTTGCAATAATACCGATTCACTCTCAGTTTTATTTAAGCGTAATATTGAAGTGGATTCAATAATAATTACAGGCAATGAGAGAACAGAACCCGATATCATAACAAGAGAACTTACATTTAAAACAGGAGATTTAATTTCTAAACAGGATATAAATTTTAACAGGGAAAGAGTATACAGTCTCGGTCTCTTTAATTTTGTTAAAATGTTTTCCGTAAGTGATAGCGGCAAATCAAATATTATTATTCAGGTGGATGAAAGCTGGTATATCTGGCCGCTGCCGGTATGGGATATTGATGATAGTTCAATAAAGAAATTAACTTATGGAATGGTGCTGCTTTATAAAAACTTCAGAGGAAGGAATGAAACTTTAAGTGCTGAGGTTGGATTTGGATATGATCCTTTCTATAGTTTTTCTTATTACAATCCATGGATTATTCAGGATTATAATATTTCTTTAAAAGCAGCTATAAGTTATAGTACTATAACTACAAACAGCATTTCTGCAAGGATAAGAGCAGGTAAAGATTTTGAGTTTAAGAATATCAATTTCCTTTTCCAGGTTGGAAAGAGATTAAATCTTTATAATGAAATTTTTATAACCTCCGGTTTTAATTACATTGAAATGCCGGATGATCTGAAAAAGTTAAGTACTGCATCAGGAAAAAGAATTGATAATGTTGTAAACCTTGGTATTGATTACTTATTTGATACACGCAACCTGAAACAATTCCCTGATTCGGGTTTGGTGGCGCTTGCCAGCTTCAACAACTCAGGTTTTGGA
Organism: uncultured Melioribacter sp.; assembly: GCA_964537965.1. Lineage (GTDB taxonomy): Bacteria > Bacteroidota > Ignavibacteria > Ignavibacteriales > SURF-24 > SURF-24. The sequence goes on from CAZIDB010000116.1 coordinate 12,890, forward strand.
ATCAACAATATAAACTATTCTACGTTATTCCTTGATTTCAGAAATTACATGCAAATCATTGGTAACCTTACAGGTAAATGGCGGTTAGCTTCAAGAATGACTTTTGGAAACAACGTTCCGTTTTACAGTTATTCGTATTTAGGATCGGGAGAAAAAGTAAGAGGGCACTATAATCAGCTTAGGGAAGGAAATCATTTATATTTAGCTTCGGCAGAAATAAAATATCCTATAATCAAAGAATGGAACTTCAGCATCAAGCTTCCTTTAATTCCAGTTTCGTTAACAAGCTACAGGATTGCTTTATTTACAAATATGTTCTTTGATACCGGGGCTACTCAATTTAAAAATGAAACAATCTCAACAAGAAGTTTTTATTCAGGTTACGGATGTGGTTTATCTGTGTTATTTTTACCGTATAATATTTTAAGAGTAGAATTAGCTTTGGATGAACATAAAAACGTGGAGTATATTTTTGATCTCGGCTTCTCTTTCTAACATAGAATTATATTTTACACCTGAAGATATAATTGATAATCAATTAATCATTCGTGGTGAAGAGTTCAATCATGCGGTTAAAGTAATGCGTCATTCCGAAGGTGGCATTATTTATATTACTACAGGGAAGGGTAAGATTTACAAATCTGAAATAAACAATTTAACCCGGCAGGAATTAATAGCTAATGTTCTTGAACTTTATTCGTTTGAAAACAGAATGAAGAATGTTTATTTCTGTTTACCAAAATTAAAAAGCCAGGAACGTTTTGAATTTGCTCTTGAGAAATGCGTAGAACTCGGTATAACAAATTTTATTGTGTTCGAAAGTGAAAGATGTATTGCTAAAGGAGAGAGGTTAGAACGCTGGCAGAAAATAATTATTTCCGCTATGAAACAATCTTTAAGAAGCTACATGCCTAAGTTAGAAACGGTTAAATCGCTTAATCAAATAATCTCGATGGAAGGCTCAAAAATTTTATTCGAACAAAACTCGGAAAAATCATTTAGAGATTTTAAAATTGATACAGACCGGAAATATTTTTTTCTCTTCGGTCCGGAAGGTGGTTTTAGTGATGAAGAAATTCAGTTGGTTAAAGAAGGGGAGAGATACAAACTTGGCAATAACCGTCTGCGTTCAGAAACTGCAGTTACAACTGTTGCAGCTCTGTTAACTGCTTAAATCTCGTAAGCAATATTTTAGCACTATAAACATTTTCCATCTTCTCAGCCAAAGGCTGATCCCGCTTTGCGGGACATTTCACATTTCACATCTCCCATTTGACATTTCCCCTCTCACATCTTCCATTTCCCATTTAACATTTTCCATATCCAGTTTCCTGCGTATCCACTCTAAATCGTTACGCAGAGAGCTCAGAGTACCACAGAGAGCCACAGAGTCTATCCCCGATTCTCATTTTCTCCGATTCATTTTCACTTCTCATCTACTTTATCCAGCATCAAGAATCCCCCGCTTCGATAAACCAAGTTAGGTGAGCAGCATCCAGTCTTCAATTTCCATTTTCCATCTTCTCAGCCAAAGGCTGATCCCGCTTTGCGGGACATTTCACATCTTCCATCTCCCATTTCACATTTCCCCTCTCACATCTTCCATTTTCCATTTTCGTTTCCAACATCCAGTCTCACCTCCAGGTCGTTACACAGAGAGTGCAAAGCACCACAGAGAGCCACAGAGTAATTGGCTGTACCAATGTTGTTTCGATACGTCTGGCTAAAGTAATCACAATAACCTTTTTTCATCAATCTGTAAGGTTGCTGAGTAACCCGATTTAATCGGGTGTATCGAAGCAACCGATATTGATTAACATATTAATATCACAAGCTAAGAGACTCTTTGTTTTACATATCCAACATTCAGTATCGAGTATCCAGCATCAAGAATCCCCCGCTTCGATAAACCAAGTTAGGCGAGCAGCATCCAGTCTTCAATTTCCATTTTCCATCTTCTCAGCCAAAGGCTGATC
>CAZIDB010000117.1:0-3106 GCA_964537965.1 uncultured Melioribacter sp.
GTTATATATTCCTGTAAGAGAAATAGAAGTAAATATGATTTTAGAGAAATTTATGCCGCGATAAACTGAAAAGGAGCAATTATTAATTTGGATTAGGGTACGGCAGATTAAAATGAAATCTATGAAGCTCACTCTTCAAAACTTGTACATAGTTGAACAATTAAGAATAGAACACTGAAAATAATATTTAATGAAAAGCATAAAATGAAATCACTGATCAAGTTGTTAGTCTTACTACTATTAGTTAATGTCGCCTCAAATGCACAGGAAGTGACAAAAGAGATTCCACATCTAAGTGGACCCTACCTCGGCCAGAAACCACCAGGAATGATTCCTGAACTTTTTGCACCAGGAATTATTTCAACTAACAATACAGAATGGACTTTGACATTTACACCCGATGGTAATGAAGCATACTACACCATTCAGGGTTTGAACAATTATAATCATCTTGTCTGCGTAAAAAATATAAATGGTAAATGGCGAAAACCTGAATTGGCGTCATTTGCAATTCCTGATCATAATGCTGATCCGTTTATTTCTCCTGATGGTAAAAAAATATTTTTCTGGTCCAATCGTCCCGCAAATCCTTCTGAACAGCCGGGAGATAATAGTGATATCTGGATGGTTGAACGTGTTGGTAATAGTTGGGGAAATCCGGAAAAGCTTGATTCCACAATCAACACTAAACACTGGCAGATATTTCCCACAGTATCATCAAACGGTAATCTGTATTTCAGTTGTAACTATGCAAACAGTAAAGGCGGATTTGATATTTACAAAAGTGAATTCATTAATGGAAAATACTCTCCACCTGTCAATCTTGGCGATTCTATAAATACATCAGATTTAGAGCAAGAACCATATATCGCGACTGATGAAAGCTATATCATTTTTGGTTCGGACAGACAAGCTCCAAAGACTAATAACTGGGACTTGTATATAAGTTTTAAAATGAAAGATGGAAGCTGGACAAAAGCAAAAAATATGGGAGATAAAATAAACTCACCCTATATGGACCAGGCAGCAATTGTAACCGGTGATGGCAAGTATATGTTCTTTAGCAGCAAGAGAGTGAAGCCAATAGATTATTCCGATAAAAATTTTTCTTATCAGACAATTATTGATGCGTTGAACAAACCTCAAAATGGAAATTCAGATGTTTATTGGATTGATGCAAAGATTATTGAAGAATTAAAACCAAATGAATTGAAATAGAAGGAATAAAATCAAAACTAAAAGAGGAATAAAATGAGTAAATCATTTTTAGCGGGTTTTCTTATTTATGTTTTATTTTTTCCGGGGTTTTTAGTTCCGCAAAATAAATTTGTAAAAGTTGAGTAAAAGAAACTGAAATAACAATAAATGAAGCAAATTCCTTTAATATCTAATTTGAATTTCATCGGAGTAGTCATGCAAAGAAATACTTTACTATTCGTTTTTATTATCTGTTGTTTGTACTTCTCAAACAACTATTGTCAGAAAACTGATGTACCATTTGATTCCGATAAATGGAATTTTCTTGACGCAGAAAATACTGAGTTCCTTGGCAGAAAGTGTCTGATGGGTATTGCTTCATTGAAAGATATAGAATTTGAGAATGGGATAATTGAAATGGACCTGGCTGTTACAGGTGAACGTTCATATCCGGGAATAGTCTTCCGAATGTCCGATCAGAATAATTATGAAAGAATCTATATCCGTCCGCATCTACCTAAAACCTTTCAGAATGTCGTTCAGTATGAAGGAACATTTAATGGTTTAGATTCCTGGCAACTTTATTATGGAGATGGTAAAACAACAAGTGCAGAATTTCCCGTTAACCAATGGTTTCATCTTAAGATAGAAGTCCTTAATAATCAAGCTCTGCTTTACCTGAACGACTCAACAGATCCAATAATGTTCATTAAAGAATTAGCTCATGGCAACAGCAAAGGTACATTAGGAGTTTGGGGACCAAAAGACGGTTCAGCATTTTTCTCAAACTTCTCTTATCAAAAGAATGCCGATTTAAAGATTCCTCCGTCAACTGAACCGGAAATTCCTTTTGGAATGATAACAGAATGGAAATTATCTCAGCCAATAAAATTTAACCGGGTAGATCCTGAAGTCTTACCTGACATTCAGGGAATAACGGAACTCAAGTGGCAGAAAATAAATAGTCTTCCTTCAGGTCTTGTAGATATTTCAAGATATTACGGAAGACTTGGTCAGGGCCCTGATATTATCTGGGCAAAAACAATTATCTCGTCTGATAAAAAACAAACCGTACCTTATGGATTCGGATATAGCGACGTCATTTATATTTTCTTAAATGGTAAATTATTATTTGCTGGTAACAGTGCTTATACCTCCCGCGATGCAAACTTCCAGGGTATTATAGGATTAAATGATAATCTCTTCCTCCCTCTTGATAAAGGTAATAATGAATTAGTAATTGCATTAATAGAGACATTTGGTGGATGGGGATTTATGTTCCAGGAAGTAGATGCGGTTTATGAACATCCAGGTCTGACTAAACTGTGGGAGATAAAAAATAAATTTAACTATCCCGAATCTGCAGTATATGATAAAAAGAGAGATGTAATTTATACATCAAACTTCACAGGTGAATCCAATGGCTTTATCTCTAAAGTGAAAATGAACGGAGAGATTGAAGAAACCGAATGGATAAAAGGAATTATAAGACCAACAGGAATTTGTTTATATAATGATAAACTTTATGTTGTGGGAAGAGCTAACCTGATTGAAATAGACTTAGAAAAAAATTCCATCACTAATCGTTTTCCATTTCCCTCTCCAGCTTTTCCTAATGATATATCTGTTGATGAAAATGGTGCAATGTATATAACTGATGGGGGTAAAGGAGTAATCTATAAATTTGAAAAAGAATTAATTACAGAATGGCTCAAGAGCTCTGAATTAGAACAAATAAACGGGATTCTTGTAGATAAAAATAAAATAATTGTCGGCACTTCTTCTGATGGAAGCATTAAAAGCATCGACTCAAATACTAAAGAGATAAATAAAATATTTTCACTTGGAGCCGGTGTAGTTATGGATGGTATTGCTAATGATGGTAAAGGAAATTATTTAATATCGGATC
>CAZIDB010000117.1:3206-14797 GCA_964537965.1 uncultured Melioribacter sp.
TATATGATTACGATATTAAGCCCTGCATCGATTGCCGTGCTTGTAAGAAAGGTAAAATGCAGTGCACGTTAAAAGATGATGCACATCTTCTGTTTGAAAAAATTGAAAGTGCAGATGTTTTAATATTCGGTACTCCCATTTATTGGTTTGGTCCTACAGCAAAAATGAAATTGCTTATAGATAGATTAAGACCATATTATGTGAATAAAAAATTAAAAGATAAAAAAGCCGCGGTCATTTTATCAGCCGGTTCAGGATCATCCGACTGCGATTTAACAATAGAAATGTTCAAACGGATATTTGCCAGTCTTGAAGTTGAATGTCTTGATGCAGTTACAGCAGAAGCTTATGATATTGGAGATATCCTTAAAGATGAATCTAATCTTAAAAGAATTTTAACTCTTTCAGAAAAAATCCTAATGGTGTAACAAGAGAGGTTAAAAATTATTTAATGATCACTCCCCACTCCATCAAGTAGAATCCTTCCCTTATTGCGGTTTCAACAATTGGTGCAGGTAAATTTATATTGGAATCATTTCTGCCTTTAATCAGGTAAATAAGTCTAAAAACATTATCAGCTTCTGGTGATGAATTTATAATTACCATTTTATCCATTTGTAATTTGTAATGCGGATAGATTTCATAATAATTATAATCGATAAGAATTGGTATCCAGTATTCCGTAAAATCCTTAATCTCCTTTTGTTTGAAACCGGACTCTTTCATATTCATTTCGAAGAATGATTTTAGTTCTTCTTTTTTAATAATCCAGCCATCCCTTTTTTGTGTTCTGTCGGGATTGCTACCTTCATAAAATAAATAATCGAACTTATTATCAATAAGACCATCTTGGGTAACAAAAACATGCCAGCCGGAGTTATATTCCGGTATCGATTGAATTACTTTTCCACCAAGAGGAAAGCTAAGTACAATTTTTATTTGTCTATCAACTTCGGGATAGATATAAATATTTGGTTTCCTAACTATAACGTTTGAAGTATCCTGCTGTTCAGATTCTACCGGTGTTTCTTTTTTGCATCCAACTGTTGAAAGTATTACAAACAATAAAACTAAAGGAAAGACATGCTTCATAATTCGCTCATATAATTTCATTAGGTAAATTTACAACCATTGGCTATTGGCTTATTTATTTAAAAATTACTTCAGTAGAACCATCTTATGAGAGATTTTTATTGAGCCGGTAGTCATTTGGTAAATATAAATTCCGCTTGAATAGTTTGTACCATCCCACAAAAATTTATGCCTGCCTGCCGGCAAAACACCATCTATTAAAGTCTCAAGCTTTTTACCATAACCGTCAAAAATTTCAATTAAAACCTGCCCTTTGTTTTTAACATCAGCTATAATTGTAGTGCGTGGATTAAACGGATTCGGAAAGTTATGGTAAAGTCCATATTCCCTTGGCTTCTCAGGAATTTTAACATCTGTTGCAGTAGTATCAACAAGTTTATAAATGTTGCCATCAAATGAACAAATATATAGCTCCTGGTTTTGGTCAATTCCGAATGAAGAAATATTTTTCCTGCTGTTTAACAGCAATTCATTTTTAGCTTGATTACGACCATCGTGTGTTAGAGTCCAGATTCTACCGGAAACAAAATCAGCATAAACATATTTTCCAAACAGGTTGTCCATTTTTGATCCCCTGTAAACAAACCCGCCTGTAATTGAATAACCTCCAGTTTCATCATTGTGAGGATATTCCCAAACCGGCATAATTAATCCAGATGTATCACAATTTTGCGGTTTGTAACAATGTAAGCCTTCCATAAAACGCCAGCCATAATTACCGGCTTTTTTTACTATGTCGATCTCTTCCCACAAATCCTGTCCAACATCTGCAACCCAAAGATTTCCCGTAATCGGATCAAAACTGTAACGCCACGGATTTCTAAACCCACCTGCCCAAATTTCCTCTCTCATACCTTTTGTATTTCCAACATAAGGATTATCAGGCGGAATAGAATATCTTCTTGTTGCTTCAGGAATATTCACATCTATTCTTAACATTTTTCCAAGCAAAGAAGTATAATTCTGAGCATTGTTTTGTGGATCGCCCGCTGAACCCCCATCTCCAAATCCGATATATAAATAACCATCAGGCCCAAAAGCTAACTGACCTGCATTATGATTCTGATATGGCTGACTTTGTTCAAGAATAATTACTTCACTGTCTTTGTTTGCTTCATCAGGATTTGATTGTGAGATTGTATAACGTGCAATAACTGTTCTTAATGGAGATGGGGCTGTATAGTTTACGTAGAAGCGACCATTATTAATGAAATCTGGATGGAACGTTAAGCCAAGCAAACCCATCTCGCCACCGCTTATAACTTTATCTTTAATATCAAGAAAAACTTTTTTTATACTTTCACCGGGGTTATTTTTCTGAACATAAATTACTCCTTCCTGTGTAACCACAAAAATTCTATTGGTGTTATCCTTTGGCGATTGAAAGTCAAGCGGCTGAGAAAAATTCAGATTAGGAAAAGCTACTTCTAATTTATATTGCGGCAATATAACTGCCGTAATCAATAACAGAATTATAATAGTCTTCATTTTCATTTTTACTTCTCCCTATCTGCTTTCCGTTAAGGACAATTAAAAAAATTATCTTTTTACCGGATGCGCTTCCGTATTAAAAATTACTTTATCAAAGTTAACTGTATTTCCATCATCAAATAAAAGATAAAGATATTTTAGCGTTTCAGCTAAAAAGAAACTTTCCATCTGGTCGTACTTTTCTTTTGTAACCACATCTTTCAACGCCGAATAACCTTCATCAACTTTGCAATATTTGATAAGGTTGTTCAAAAATGTTTCACCCATCTTAAGATATTTTTCATCTTTGGTATAATGGTAAAGGTAATAAGCAGACTCGATAATTTCTGGTCTTAAAACATAATACTTACTCATAATTTCCATTTTAGAATAATCAATCTGTTCCGGTTCAATTCCATTCAGCTGCCACATCTTATAGCAGGATTCCTGAAGTGGTTTCGCGTTATTAAGATCTCCTCCTAAAGCAAGTAAAGCAGGAAAGAATGCATCAAGCGAGCCAAAGGAAGTTTCATTTATTTTACCGGTATCCATATTTGCAGCGCCATACCATAAGTTACCGTACCTGTCATCCCGAAGATATTTATTAACAGATTTGATTGATGAATCCCACATATTTTTCAGATCATTATCTTTAAAAAGAATTGATCCCTTCAGCAGGTACTCATAATAAGAATCTATACAACCGCTTATATGGCTGCTCTTGTTTGTCCATTCGCCGGTGTTAACATTAATAAACATTCCAACTAATCCAATTTTTGATCTTCGGTTATAAACTTCTGCGAGCGCTTTTTTTGCCTTATCGAAATAAACAGGATTCTTAGTAAGCTTGCTCAATGTTCCAAATTCAATTATAAGTGTTCCTATCTCAGCAGGATTAGTAACTTCTCCTGAAGTTTTACCGGTTTTAAGATTTACAAATGTATATGGCATACCGGTAGGAGAATCAAATGCAGGCAGCAATCGATTACCAAGATCCTTGGCAAGTTCAAGAAATTTTTTATCACCATCCAATTCATAAGCAGACAGTAAACCGCCAAGCAAACGAATTGTAATTTCAAAATTCTTAACGCTTATATCTTTATCGAACGATAAGCTTTCTTTAATTATTTGTTTCGCTTCTTCAGCTTCATTTTTCAAACCCATAAGTATCATTGTATCAAATGCATCTACCGGAGTCATTAAAAGTGATTCGCTGTACCAGTCCTTGTAAGTTTTAGAAAGAGGATTAAGGTCGTCATGTTTCCAGGCGTATTTTTTATAAGCATTCCAGGCGTGAAGAAATTCAGATTTAACTTTTTCAGTCATTTCTTTTTTATTAATGGTTTGAGTAAAAGAGAAATGTGAAGCAATTAGTATTGCAATTACAATTAATCTGATTAAGAGCATTTATATATCCTTTTAATTTTTTTGGCTAAAGTTATGCCTTAGGTAAGGTAAATTCAAGAGTTGGAAATGTTAAAAGAAAAATTTCTCAGGTCATTTCTTGTACTTCCAGATTGTAGGCTCAATCGGCTTCCCTTTTGTTCTGGCAATAAATTTATTTTTTCCGTTAATCGAAATTACACAAAGGTTTTCATCTTTAGGATGTTTAGTTATCTCATATGAAGCAATATCTTCGCACTCCAGTCCTTCAACAACAGTTCTGTACGGACATACTCTTACGGCAGCCACACCTTTTTTAAATATGATTAAAATTGTTTCTTCAACTTTCATTTTGGAAATTACATCCTGCTCTGAGATTGCACCGGGCCCTTTACCAGCAACTGTTTTAAGTATATCTTCAAATATTTTTATTTCAAGTATAGGCATTACCACGCCATCTCCGCGTGTAAAATTTCTTAGCTGAAGAAACCCGGTTTGATCAAGAAGTGCTTCAAGTGGCTGGGCGTATTCATTAGTTAGTAAAGTGGAATCTTTTTTAATTTCCTGCGGCAGGATAAGAATTGTATTCAAGAATAAAATTGGAAATAGAACTCTTGTTCTTTTTAACCGGAATTCTGAGTTAATAAAGAATCTGCTTAAACATTTTTTAAACAACGTACAAAGTAAATCGCCGTGTTCCATAAATCCCGTCTCCCGTAAAAGTGAAAAAGAATTTATATATGCAAAGGATAACTGATTGTTTAGTGTTATTCAGAATTGTTAAGAAAATATTCTTATCAAAAGGGAATAAAAATGTGGAGGGAACAACCATCATCCCGGGAATGACGAACGCATTGGTTGTAAAATATGAAAAACTAAAAACCGGATTCATTGAATACATAGTAAATCCGAAATGTCAGTCTTATTATTATTTTAACAGCAAGTTATTATATATTTGGTTAAAGTACAATAGGAAGAAAAACTATCGGGACAGATTAAAATCTATTTCGTTCGAACAGTAAAAAAAAGATAAATAACAACGGCGGCTGTACAAACTGCTATCGCTGGTTCAAGTAAACTTGAAAACATCGATTCTTCAGGCTTATTTCCACGAGTGTAATTCAGACCCGGAGACTCGATATTATTTATCATTTCATAGTCTATAGTGTCTTTACTTGTAAAACTAAAATCTTGTGCGGAGATAATTTTTCCTGAAGCGGCACAAGTATAATTTCCGTTGTAAACTATTTCACGTGTCAATTTATAACCACCAAGAAAACCATCTTTAAAAAGATCTGAATAGTTCACCATTATTGACGTGATTGTGTAGTTCAGTTCGGAATATGAATTATCAGGGTTGTTGAATACCTGAATTTTATTATTAATGAATCCGGCATAAACCTGGTTGTTCAGAGAGTTGTAGTTTTGAGGAAGATTATTCTTAAGGTAGAATCCTGCTTTAATCTGATTATTTTCCCGAATAATTTTTACAGCGGAAGAATCAATTAACCGGGAAATAATTTCCAGGTTTGATTTGACCTGGGCGCTGCTTGCTTCAAACGCTGCTATGTTTAATAAGATTATCAGTAAAAAATTTTTTATCCGCATATATCCGGGAAATTATTTCAAAATAAATTTATTCTTCTTATAGAAACGTATTAACAAAACAATGGCTATCTTTTTTCTAAAATAACAGCATCGAATTTTAAGAGCCAAAATTAAAATATTTTTACGAATATGCAATACACCTATAAAAAAAGCGGGTTTGTTTAACCCGCTTTAATCATCAATTAGTTCCGTATGCTATATCCTGTAGTCTCTTTATTCTTTCTTCCATTGGCGGATGCGTTGAGAAGAGTTTAAAGAAAGACTTTCCGCTGAACGGACTTACTATAAACATATGAGCTGTCGCCGGTTCAGCATTATGCATCGGCAATTTTTCGTTTACCTGGGAAAGCTTATTTAAAGCAGAAGCTAACATTAATGGCTGCCCGCATATGGAAGCACCACCCGCATCTGCTGCATATTCCCTTGATCTTGAAATTGCAAGTTGAATTAAAGTTGCAGCTATTGGTGCAACTATAATCAGGACTAAATCGCCTATACCCCCTCCATCATCATCTCTGTCTCTTCCGCCAAAAATCATTGCCCACTGGGCCATGTGCGCTATATAGGTAATCGTTCCAACTAAAGTTGCTGCAATTGTTCCGGTTAAAATATCTCTATGTTTAATATGAGCTAATTCATGTGCAATAACACCGGCCAACTCTTCATCATTTAATGTTTTCATTATACCGGTTGTAACAGCAACAGCAGAGTTCTGAGGGTTTCTTCCTGTAGCAAATGCATTAGGTGAAGGATTTTCAATCACATATACTTTAGGCATAGGAATCTGGGCAAACTGCGATAATCTTTCAACTGTGCTATATAGTTTTGGATATTGATTCCGTTCTGCCGGCTTAGCCCTGTACATCATTAGTACAATTTTATCCGAAAACCAATATGAACCAAAGTTCATTACAAGTGAAATAATAAATGCAATCATTACACCAGTATTTCCTCCCAATAAACCGCCAACAAGCATAAGAATAACCATCATAGCCGTCATCAGGAATACTGTTCTTAAAGTGTTCATCTTTCTCTCTTTTTATTTAATTGAAACTTAATTATTAAAAAACCTTTCTTCAATATTATCCTATTTGCAAACTTAAACACAAATTTAGTTATATTTGTTTCAGAATTGGAATAAGATTTAGCCTTGCGGTTTTATACCGGAATAATTAATATAATCCATCAAAATTGAGGAAATTAATGAAGTTTAAGCAGGTGTTTGCTTTTTGTGTTTTAACAGTAGTATTATCTACATTTACTTTTGCCCAAAGCACATACGAATTTTTAAGAATTGATGTTAGCCCGCGGGCTGCTGCCCTTGCAGGCAGTTATGTTTCCAATTCAGATGATCCGAATGTTATTTTTTATAACCCTGCCGGTATAAACAACCTTGAAGGCATGCCTGTTTCTTTTTCTTACGTAAAATATCTTTCAGGATTGGGGATAAATTTAGCAGGATTTTCAATGTCTAAAGACTTTGAAGGTATTGGCAGATTTGCGACAGGAATTTCATATATAAACTATGGAAACTTTGAAGGTAAAGATGAATACGGTACAGATACCAAAGACTTTTCTGTAGGAGAAGTTGCTTTTCTTGTGGGATATGGAAATTCACTTGACGAAAATTTTTATTACGGAGCAAACGCTAAATTTATTTATTCCTCATTCGCTGAAGTTTCCTCATCAGCATTAGCTGTTGATTTAGGTTTGCAATACGTTTTCCCTGAACAACTTATTAATATTGGATTCTCTGTTTTAAACATAGGCGGACAATTATCTTCTTACTTTAATACCAAAGAAGATCTTCCATTAGATATGAGAATCGGAATTTCAAAGAGACTTGAACACCTTCCGCTTCGTTTATATTTAAGCTTTAACAAGCTGAATGATGACAATGGGAAATTTTCTGACAGGTTTAAAACTTTTACTGTTGGAGCGGAATTTAATCTTAGTAAAGTGTTAAGGTTACGTCTTGGTTATGATAATGAGAAACGCAAAGAAATGAAGATTGGCACAACCGCCGGTTTGGCTGGATTTAACATTGGTGTTGGCGCTGTAATAAGCGGTTACAATTTTGATTATGCTTATTCTTCCTGGGGTGAAATCGGCAGTTTAAACAGGATTGGAATTTCTACCACTTTTTAATTTTATCTTTTTAAGATATTACAAAATAAAAGTTCTATCCGGGTGATAGAACTTTGACTATCCTAATTAAATTCAAAGCATTCTTACAAAACGGATATTGTTTTTGGAGTAATAAATGATTAAGAAATTTCTTTTGATTGCAATTCTATTATCGACTTATGTCTTCTCTCAACCGGATAATGATGAACAAAAACAGATAAGTAAAGGTCCTAAAAAGTTTTCCTTCTTTGCACAAGTACAATCCAACCTTAGCATGGATATTTCGCGCTCAGATACAAGCTTTAATTATAAACCCGGCGCTTCATTCATGATCGGTTTAGAATACTTCTTAAGTAAAGAGAACTATCTTACCGGCTTTGGTGCAGGATATCAATTTCAGAATAAAATTATAGGTACAAAAGGTAACTACAAAATAATACCCGTTTATTTCTTTTCAGATATAACATTGTTCACTCCTCTTATGCCACGTTTATCTTTAAAACTGGGTTACAACTTCTTTCTTATAAGCGATGATTTTTTGAAAGGAGATTTGTTTAGCGAAAATGTCAGTTCAAATGGTGGATTGTTTTATGAGATTGGTTTATCAAAACAAATAAGTGAGACAATTCTTTTCAGAATGACATTTGCAAGGAATGAAGGCAGAATTGAATCTACCGGAAAACAATATCTTTTAATTAATGAAAAACTAAACCTTGGAATTAATATAATTTTTTAAAATTACTATTTCGAGGACTTGTTTCTAACTAACGGATTATAGCATTTCTTTAAAACTTCAGCCCTTCCCTTGGGCTTGCTTGCCTGCCTGCTTTGCAAGGCAAGCTGCAAGCAGGGAAGGGTAAGGGATGGGCTTTTAATATTTACCGTACGGCTTTTCAATAAATCTTTTAGCAGAATCATGAGAGTGGGCATAATCTCGTAACTCAAGGCATTCATTATAACATTCAAGCGCTTTTTCTCTTTCACCTTTCAGATCATACATATTGCCAAGATAAATAGTCGCGTTAATTCTGAAACCGGAAACTTCATCTCTATCTATCTTTTTCGAAATATCAATGCATTCCTTTAAAAATATCATTGCCGAATCGACATTATTTATAAGCTTCTTATAATGACCAAGATAATAAGAAGCCTCCCTCCTGCTAATATTTCCGTAACCAGGGTAACCTTTTAAACACTTATCATAAACCGTTGCAAAGACTTCATCGCTTTTAAAGTAATCCCCTTTTCTAACAGCAATTCTTCCAAGATACCTCTGGAATAAAGGATTGTTAGGAAATTCAAATGTTAACTGAACTGCATATTCCTCAGCTTTCTTATAATCATTTTCATAATGGAAAAAAAGCTGCATTAAAAAATAACGGGATTCATACTTTGCATATTTCCCTTTCTCAGCAACAAATGCAAGTTCTCTTATTCCTTTTGCTTTATCTCCCTTAGGAAAAAATATCATTAGTGGTTTAACAAACGGGTACTCATTTGGAATCACGTCGGCGTAATAATCATAAATTCCAAAGCCAAGCTGAACATCTACATTGGATGGGTCTAATTTAGCTGCATGCTGCACAATAGGAATTGCTTCTCTTCCGTCATCAGCAGCTTTTAGCCAGCTTTCGCGTATAGCTCTAAGCCGCCCGCGGAAACCAATTGAACCACCTTTAAAAAATAACGCATCAATATTATCCGGATCTTTTTCCAGGATCTCATCACACATGAAAATTACATCTTCAAGCTTTGCAAAGAATATATCGTCGTAGCTTTCGTTATCAAGATCAAGAAGAATCTTCCACCAGTCAATCATTGCAAGGAAAAATTTTCCTGCAGGATGTTCAGGATAATCGGCCATTAATGTTCTGAAAGTTTTGCCCGCATCATCAAACCTTATTGAATAAATTTCTTTTATTCCTTTAACAACAAGGCTATCAAAATTTACCGGCCGGCAAAAGACGTTGCCGAATAGTATCATCATTAAAAGAAAAATCTTCTTAATCAATTTAGCTCCAAACAAAAAACCCGATTTATTATAAACCGGGTTTCAATCTTTGTTCCTTTTAGTAATTTACTTTTAACTTATCCAGCAAATAGTTAAGCACCTTATCAATGCTTACTCTTATCTGTTCCATCGAGTCACGTTCTCGTATGGTAACAGTCTGATCTTCAAGAGTCTGGGTATCAACAGTAATTGCATAGGGTGTTCCAACTTCATCCATACGGCGGTATCTTCTGCCAACTGCACCTTTATCATCATAAAATACTCTAAGGAAAGGACGAAGTTCAGCTTCAATCTTTCTTGCTACCTCAGGCATTCCATCTTTGTTTACCAAAGGCAGGATTGCAGCTTTTATTGGCGCCAATCTAGGATGAAATCTTAAAACGGCTCTCATTTCATCTTTAACTGTTTCTTCATAATATGCATCTACAAGAAAAGCCATGAATGAACGGCTTGCACCAGCAGACGTTTCAATAATAAAAGGAATGAACTTCTCTTTGCTTTCTTCATCAAAATATTTCTGGGACTTACCGGAGAATTGTTCATGTCTTGTCAGATCGAAATTAGTTCTGTTATGGATTCCTTCAATCTCACCCCAGCCAAACGGGAATTCATATTCAATATCTGTAGCTTCTTTTGCATAATGAGCAAGCTTATCTTTCGGATGATCGTGATACCTGAGTTTTTCCGGAGTCATTCCGAGAGATTTAAACCAGTTCATTCTTCTTTCTTTCCAGTAATCGTAGAATTTTTTATCATCTTCCGGTTTAACAAAATACTGCATTTCCATCTGCTCAAATTCGCGTGTGCGGAACAAAAAGTTCTTAGTATTAATTTCATTCCTGAAAGCTTTGCCAATCTGGGCGATACCAAACGGGAGTTTCTGCCGGCTTGCACCCTGTACATTTAAGAAATTAACATAAATTCCCTGCGCAGTTTCAGGACGCAAATAAACTACAGCGCTGCTGTCTTCAAGTGGCCCTATAAATGTTTTAAACATCAGGTTAAACTGGCGGGCAGATGTAAATGTACCTGCATTGCCGCACTGCGGGCAGTTGAGCTTAGCAAGCAATGCTGTTGTTAAATCTTTATCTTCAAGCATTGCACCAAATTTTTCATCTAAGGACAAGCTTTCATCGCTATGAATCTTAACCAACTTTTCAGATATAGCTATATCATCTTTTAATGATTCAACAAGCTCTTTATAAATTTTTTCTTTTTTCTTATCCGCTATTTGTTCTGCAAGTGTATCAAGGCGGAATCTTGCTTTGCACTGTTTACAATCTACCATCGGATCGGTAAAATTCTCAACGTGACCGGATGCTTCCCAGACTCTTGGATGCATTAAAATGGCAGCATCAATTCCTTCTATATCTTCACGGTAAGTCATGAAGCGCCACCATTCTTCTTTAATATTTTTAAGCAGTTCAACACCAAGCGGACCGTAATCCCAACAGCCGTTTAATCCGCCATAAATTTCACTTGATTGGAAAACAAATCCTTTTCTCTTTGCCAGCGATACAATCTTCTCGATGGTATCATTCTTTTTTTGCTTTTCGATAACAAATCCTCCGGAAATTTTTGGGCTAAATATAACGAAAAAATTTTTCTCTTAATTGTCCCTGCTTTTCAAAATTGATTTAAAAAGTTGAGAACCTCACAAATACGATAAATTGCTCCAAATAAAATATTATGTGTGTAGACTATTAAAAAAGAATGCTATATATTTTACTCAAGTTTTTAAAATAATAATAGGTGGGTATATGTATAGAAAGAATTCAAAACACATTTCGGTATTCATTCTCTTTCTTTTTATAGGTTTTTTAGTTTCTATTCAGACGGGTTGTAAAAAAGAAGCAGAGAAACCTGTAGAAAAAGCTGAAGTACAAAAAGATTCAACGCC
>CAZIDB010000118.1:0-14682 GCA_964537965.1 uncultured Melioribacter sp.
GCGGCGGAGTGTTTGGACCTGCAGTAAAATTTTTGAATGAAATAATGAATGAAGCACGCAAATGGGCTCAGCCTATAAGCATAAATCAGGTTACACTTGAAGGTTCAACACTTGGCGGTAATGCCGGTTTAATTGGCGCCGGATATCTTGCGTTGAAAGAAGATTAACAAATAAGAATTCCTCATCAGGAGAAATTTTATGTACAAAAAAAATTTAGTGTTTGCTGCCGCCTGTCTTGGAATGCTTTTATTCGGAATCGCATTTCTGTCCTTAGGAACAATAATGTCTTACCTAACGGAACAGTACAGAATTTCCGGCGAAACACTTGGATTATTATCTGCTGTACTTCCGGCAGGCATTTTAACCGGTTCACTTATTTTTGGTCCGCTTGTAGATAAGTATGGCTACAAGGCTCTTCTTATTATAAGCTCACTGCTGCTTGCGGCTGCATTTGAAATTATAGCTTTCACAAATTCATTCGGACTTGTGTTGATCGCATATTTTCTTATCGGGTTTGGCGGCGGCGCTTTAAACGGCGGAACAAATGCATTAGTATCTGTAATAACCACTGAAGGAAAAGGTTCTAATTTAAGTTTTCTTGGTGTGTTCTTTGGAATAGGAGCAATGGGAATGCCCGGCTTACTTGGTTTGCTCTCAAAGGCGATGAGCGTTTCAAACATAATTGCCTCTGTAGGCTTCTTTATTTTACTTCCTGCTTTTTATTTCCTTGTAATAAAATTTCCGAATCCTATTCAGCAAAAAGGGATTAAGTTTTCTGAAAATTTAAAGCTTGTAAAAAGCCCGGCAATACTAATTCTTTTAGGTTTCGTTTTATTTTTTGAAAGCGGGCTGGAAGGTATAACAAATAACTGGAGTGCGGCATTCCTTGAAAAAGGCAAAGGTATTGATGTTGAATCTTCTCTATATGCACTTACTATTTTAAATCTTGGTTTGTTAATAACAAGACTAGCATTGGGATTTATGCTGAAAAAAATCCGTCCGTTTGTTGTACAGTTTGCATGCCTGGCATTAATTCTTGTCGGAGCAATTCTGTTATTAACTTCTAACTCAGTTACTGTAGCATACATTGGAGTAGCATTATTAGGCATTGGATTCGCTCCCGGTTTTCCTGTTGTACTTGGTTATATCGGAGAATTATATGCCGAAGTTACAGGAACAGCATTCAGTATCGCAATAACAATTGCTTTGGTTGGCAACACTCTTTTGAATTATCTTGTCGGTTCACTTTCCATTCCATTCGGAATAGGTATATTCCCGGTAATACAAATAATAAGTGTTTTGTTAATGTCATTGGTTTTCTGGATTGCACTTGGAAGATTGAAAAGCAAAATAAAAGTTTAACTAATAAATCAAATAAATAATTTCATAAGGAAAATAAAATGTTAGCAAAAATATGGTTGGACCACGCGAAAGGAGTGATGGATAAAATTGAACAAACCCAAATGGAGGATATTCAAAAAGCTGCTTTGATAATGGCAGATACTATCGAAGCGGGCAGATGGGTTCATACCTTTGGATGCGGTCATGCTACTTTACCAATAGAGGAAATGTACCCAAGAATCGGTGGATTCGTCGGCTTCCATCCGATGATTGAATTACCGCTTACATTCTTCACAAATATTGTTGGTGGCATGAGCGTTCATCAGTTTGTGTTCCTTGAAAGAGTTGAAGGTTACGGCAATGAAATAATGAAGGGATACAATTTTGATTCAAAAGATTGTATGTGGTTGTTCTCGCATACAGGTATTAACGCCGTAAATATAGATGTTGCTCTTGAAGCAAAAAAGAAAGGAATGAAAGTAATTGTTTATGGTTCTGCTAAAGAAGCCGAAGGAAAACAAACAAGACATAGCTGCGGCAAAACTATTTTTGAGTTGGCAGATATTATTGTTGACACCTGTGTTCCTATTCAGGATGCCTGCGTTCCGCTAAAAAATCATTTTGATAAAGTAGGACCAATTTCTACTATGGCTTTCGTAACTGCTGTTTGGATGACTGTAACAACTGTTGCAGAAATTCTTGCTGACCGCGGAGTTAAACTATATATTCATCCTTCCCATAATGTACCGGGTGATACAACAGCTAAAGAAAGATTAAGCGAAGCTTTATATGAATATAAACGCAGAATAGCCGGAGTCTAAAACTTTATAACAACGTTTTGAATGATTGATTGTTTGAATGCTTGAATGAAAAAAATAAAAGCCTGCTTTTAACAGCAGGCTTTTTATTAAGTTCTTATACCCCTTCCCTTTGGGAAGGGGCTGGGGATGGGCTTTTATACTAAACCCTGATCTAACATTGCATCGGCTACTTTTAAGAATCCTGCAATGTTTGCACCAATAACATAATTTCCCGGGAATCCAAATCTATCTGCTGTTGTAACACAAGTATTGTGTATTCTGATCATGATTTCATGTAAGCGGGTATCTACTTCTTCCCTTGACCAAGGCAAACGCATACTATTCTGTGACATTTCTAATCCTGATGTAGCCACACCTCCGGCGTTAGAAGCTTTACCCGGAGAATATAAAATCTTAGCATCTGTAAATACTTTATATCCCTCCAATGTTGTAGGCATGTTAGCTCCTTCGCAAACGCAAATACAGCCATTCTTAATTAATTCTTTTGCATCTTCACCATTCAGTTCATTCTGGGTAGCACAAGGCATTGCAACATCAACCTTAATACCCCATGGTCTCTTGCCGGCATAGAACGGTACCTTAAATTCTTTTGCATAAGGTTCAACTGCATCCTGCGCGCTTGCTCTTAATTTTAACATGTAATCTATCTTCTCACCACTTATACCATCTTTATCATAAACAAATCCATCAGGACCGGAAAGAGTTACAACCTTACCACCGAGTTGATTAATTTTTATAACAGCACCCCAGGCAACGTTTCCAAAACCGGAAACCGCAAATACTTTTCCGTCAATCTTTTCGCCCTTAGTCTTAAGCATTTCTTCAGCAAAATAAACTGCGCCGAAACCAGTTGCTTCAGGACGAACAAGTGAACCGCCCCAGTTTAATCCTTTGCCTGTAAGTACACCACTAAATTCATTTCTTAATCTCTTATACTGACCAAATAAGAAACCTATTTCTCTTCCGCCAACACCAATATCACCGGCAGGTACATCTGTATCCGGACCGATATGACGGAATAATTCAGTCATAAAACTCTGGCAGAAACGCATTACTTCATTATCGCTTTTTCCTTTTGGATCGAAATCGGAACCGCCTTTTCCACCGCCCATTGGTAATGTTGTAAGTGAATTTTTAAATATCTGTTCGAATCCTAAAAACTTCAGTATACCAAGAGTAACCGACGGGTGAAACCTTAAACCACCTTTATAAGGCCCGATAGCGCTGTTAAATTCTACTCTGAAACCACGATTAATTCTTATATTTCCCTGATCATCCATCCATGGTACGCGGAAAATAATAGTTCTTTCCGGCTCAACCATTCTCTCTAAAATTCTTGCTGCTTTGTATTCAGGATGCCTTTCAAGAACCACGTCTAATGATTCGGCAACTTCCTGAACTGCCTGATGAAATTCCGGTTCTGCCGGGTTTTTAGCTTTTACCTCGGCAATAATTTTGTTGATATACTCTGACATAAAAACACCTAAATATTATTTTTTGAATTTTACCTAGTGCAAAACTAACGATAACTTGATAAGCAACATTAGTTCTCTTTGGCCTTGCCCTTTCAAGTTTGATGCCCGTTTAATATTAGGTTTAAGTTACTTAAACCTGTTTTGATATATTCAAGGAATTAAAATTTCTTAAAATTAAAAATCGTATTTCCTAAATAAGTGAAACTTGGTATTGTTTAATCAATATTTCCTGTGTTTAGCAATGAAATAGCATTATCAACCGAAAGATGATTACCATAAAGGACAAGTGTATCACCCGAACTAATGACTTCTTTTCCTGATGGATTTGTTATTGTTATACCATTCCTTATAATAGCAATTATGGTTGCTCCTGTAAGATCTCTGATATTTAGCTCTTTAATACTCTTTTCAAGATTCGGGTTGGATTCCTCAACAAAAAAACTTTCAGTCAGTCCTTCAGCCAGAATTTTATCTATTTGTGAAAGAGGATGAAATTCTGTTGAATCTTTTCTAAGCATACCATAAGATTCCTGACGGATAATATTAGCCTGTTTAACAACTATATTAATAGGAATATGGTATTTTTGCAGAACCTTAGTAAATATCTGAAGCGAAGTTTCAAACTCTTCCGGTATAACCTCATCCGCACCAATTTTTATTAATTCTTCAACCTCATTAATATATCTTGTTCTAACAATACAGTGCACCTTGGGATTCATTTCTTTAACCATTTTAATTCCAAACCTTGTAGAAAGCGGATCTGAAATTAAAAAACAAATTACCGAAGCCGTTTTAATACCTGCTTCTTCAAGCACTTCTCTTTTTGTTATATCGCCATAAATAAGGTTTTCATTTTTGTCCTTGAATTCCCGCACTGTTTTAGGATTTAACTCAAGTGCTATAAATTTTATTCCTGTTTCCTTTAACACTCTGGCCAGGTTTTTACCATTCATTCCGTAACCTCCTATGATGACATGATTCACAAGAGATTTTTCCTTGCTCTTTTTCATTGAACTATCTGCAAGAGAATCATACTTTGTAAGCCTTTGAGAAAGCTTCGGCACAATCTGGTAAATAACAGGTGTTAATAACATTGTGGCCACAGACGCAGTTAAGAATGCTGCATACTGGTCAGAGTTAATAATCTTATAGTTCATTCCAACATGAATTAAAACAAATGAAAACTCTCCAACCTGAGCTAATAGAAATCCTGCTATAATTCCAACACGTGGAGGATACTTCATAAAAATAATTATAAAGAAAATTACAAGTACTTTTATAAGAATCAATCCAATAGTAAGGATGATACTTGGGACAGGAAACTGTACAATATAATTTACATCCAGTAACAAACCGATAGAAACAAAGAACAGACTATTAAATGCGTCTTTAAGAGGAATAATATCCGCCACTACCTGATGGCTGAAATCTGTTTCCGAGAGAATAAGCCCGGCAATAAATGCACCCAATGCAAGAGAAAGCCCGATTGATTCTGTAACATAAGCCGAACCAAGTATTAGTAGAATAACACCAATTGTAAAAGCTTCTCTTAACCTTATCTCTGCTAATTGTTTTAAAAGTTTTGGTAATGCAAACCTGAATATGACAACCGCTAAAATAAAAAGCACAAACGAAATTAAAAGTTTATTGACTCCAATCAGTAAGTCTGAATCTTTACTTGTACTGAGTATAGGAATGATTACTATAATTGGTACAAATGCCAGATCCTGAAAAATTGAAATACTTAGTGCAAACTTTCCATGAGGTGAATCTATTTCATTTTTATCTGTTAACAGCTTAAGCACTATTGCAGTACTGGAAATACTTACTAGTAACCCAAGAAAGATGCTTTGTTTCAGTTCTAATCCCCAAAAGAAAAAAGATGCGCCGGAAATTAACGTGGTTAAAAATATTTGCCAACTTCCTGAAACAAGAATAAGGTTTTTAAGTTGTTTAATTTTACTTACAGAAACTTCAAGACCAATAGTAAACAAGAGCAGAATTACTCCAATCTCTGCCATTGCTTCGATAATGGATATCTCTTTGATTAAACCCAAACCATGCGGACCGATAATTATTCCTGCAATCAAAAATCCCGGAATGCTAGGAAGATTTATTCTTTTAAAAAGAAAAATAATAGCAAGAGAAACGGAAAGGATTATAACGATTTGCTGGATGACTTGAATTTTGTCCATATCGATGAAAAATTATTATTGCCTGGCTTTATTTAAATGGCTAAGTTTAATATAACTAAATTTGGTCTACTAAGAAATCCTGTTTCAATTTAAGGGATATATTATGTCTAAAGAAATGATTCTTGAAAAGATTGCACAGGCAGTCAATATTCTGAATGAAAAAAATATTGATATGTGGCTTATCTTCGTAAGAGAAAGCTCAAACATAAAAGATCCAAGTATGGATATTGTTGTGGGTACAAACTGCACCTGGCCTTCTGCATTTATTATTACAAAATCGGGTGATACTATTGCTATCCTCGGATCTCTGGATGTCCCTAATATGAAAATGCAGGGAACATACCAGAATATTATTGGTTATGTGAAATCAATTCATGAACCATTGGTTACAACTCTCCAGAAATATAAACCAAATAAAATTGCAATTAATTTTTCAAGAGACTCAAATATTGCTGACGGACTTACGCATGGAATGTACCTTGAATTGGTTGATCAGTTGAAAGACACCGACTACGTAAACCGACTGATTTCGTCGGAGGAAATTATTTCGGCATTAAGAGGAAGAAAGTCTCCTGCCGAACTTGAATTGATGAAAACAGCTATTAAAGAAACCTTAAGGATTTTTGACGACGTTACAAATTTTATGAAACCCGGAATGACGGAACAGGAAGTTGCTTCATTTGTAAAAAATCTTGTTGAAGAACGCGGACTTGGATTAGCATGGGAAAAAGATTATTGCCCGTCAGTGTTCTCCGGACCAGATACAGCCGGGGCTCATGCCGGACCAACAAACAGAGTTATTCAACCCGGGCATGTTTTGAACATTGACTTCGGAGTAAACTACAAAGGATATTGCTCAGATTTGCAAAGGACTTGGTACATTTTACGTGAAAACGAGGATGCTCCACCTGCCGAGGTTTTAAGAGGATTCAACGTTATAAAAGAATCAATCCAGCTATCAGCTAAAGAATTAAAACCCGGTAAACTTGGCTGCGAGATTGATGATGTTGCAAGAAAATATATCACTTCAAACGGGTATGAAGAATTTCCTCATGCACTCGGTCATCAGATAGGACGAATGGCCCATGACGGTGGCGGGTTACTTTCTCCACGTTGGGAAAGATACGGTGATCTTCCATTCAAGACTATTGAAGAAAACCAGGTTTATACAATCGAACCAAGACTGCCGGTTAAGAATTACGGGATAGCTACTATTGAAGAAGAAGTTGTAGTCACTAAAGATGGCTGCGAGTTTTTATCATCCCCGCAGGAAAATATTTTTCTGATAAAATCCAGTTAAAACTTAACGGATGTAATCTAAATCATTTAATGAAATATGTGAAAAAAGATTACTTGAAAATTATTTTTAATTAGTTATCTTTTTAATAGAGTATGTCTTATGCAGGCTCTCTTTAAGCAGTGTAATTCAAATCTTTATTAGAAAGTAACCAATGAATGAAATAAAAAGTTTTACTATTGAAGAAGCCAATAGAACCTTACCTTACGTTAAAAATATTGTAAGAGATATTCTGGTTGCAGGTACTATCTCGAGAAACCTTTCTCTTGATCCTGTTAAGTCAAAACAGAATTCGCTACAAATAGAAAAGCTCGCCGAAAAAATAAATTCGCTTATAGAAGAACTTGAAAGCATTGGATGTTACTACAAGGATTGGAGCTTTAATGTCGGTCTTGTAGATTTTCCTTCTATGATTGATGGAAATAAAGTATTGCTCTGCTGGCGTAGCGATGAAGAGGAGGTTAAGTATTACCACGATTACAATACCGGTTATGCAGGCAGAAAACTAATTCCTGAAGAACTGATTCACAGTAAAATTTTATAAAATCAGAGAGGCAGAAATTTTTCATCTCTCTGATAAAGTTATCATGTTTGCCAGTTGACTGCAGCTAATGTTTAAACTATTTACTTTTCTCAATCTTATAGGAATGAGTTACTTCTGCGGCTTTCTCAAGCATCTTTGTAACCGAGCAATATTTCGTCTGGGATAATTCTATTGCGCGCTCAATATCCTTTGCCTGAAGATCATTACCGTAGAAAACATATTCAATATGAATTTTAGTAAAAACCTGCGGATGCTCATCTGCCACATCTGCTGAAACATTAATTTCAAAATCCTGAAGATTAGTTCTTTTCTTCTGTAAGATGCTTACAACATCGCTTCCAGTACAGCCTCCAAGTGCAATCAGCAATAATTCTTTTGGTCTTATACCTGCATTACTTCCGCCAAATTCTTCAGGTCCATCCATCGTAATCCAGTGGTTAGAATCTGTTTTACCTGCAAAGGTTATTCCCTTTACCTGTTTTATGTAAGCTTTTTTTGTCGCCACTATAACTCCGGTTTTTTTTAATTTTTATTTTGATAAGATAATTGTAAAGTGATAAGGATTCATTTAAAATATTACTCAATTACCTTTGTTGCTTCCTTAATAAGTTCTTCAGGGATTGTAATTCCTAATTGCGAAGCAATTTTCTTGTTTATAATAAGATCTTGTCGGTCAAGAACTTCAACCGGAATATTCCCGGCATCTTCTCCCTTAATTATTCTTGCAGCAATCCTTCCGCTTTTTCTTCCCCATTCGATATAATTACCTCCTTTACCGGCTAAGGCTCCCCGTACAACATGACTTGGATCCGAAACATACAAAGGAATTTTATTTTGTAAAGATACTTTTACAATTGCTTCAAGTCCAACATAGGCAATATTATCCGCAATAACAGTAAAGGCTTCAACTTTCTTTTGAGCCAGGGAACTTGCTGCCTGAAGAACTTCCGATGAAGAATTTATTGTCGCTTCAACCAATTCTAAATTTTGGTTTGCGCATGCTTTCCTCATTTTCTCCGCACCATATTGTGCGTTTGCTTCGGAAGTATTAAATATAATTCCGATTTTTTTTATTCCGGGATTTACAGTTTTAATTACATTCAACAGTTCGTTTACATCCATCGGATCGTAAACTCCCGTTAAAGTTTTAGGTGGATTAACAATTCCAATTTGCTCCGGACTGAAAGCAACTGTAAACACTGCCGGTTTACTTTTTATAAACTGTGCTGCGCCAGCCATGCACGGTGTTCCAAGAGTAATTACCATATCCACATTCTCGGTCACAAATGATTGAAGTATTAATGCGATATTAGAAATTTCACCCTGGGCATTTTTATAGATTACATTCAGATTTTTTCCTTCTTCAAAGCCTACTTCCTTTAAAGATTCCATAACAGCATTTCTGGCATCATTCAGCACAACATTATCAACGACCTGTATTATTCCGATTGTATAAAAGTTATTCTTTTTACTACATGAGTTAAAGACCAGGATAAGAATAAACAATAAAATAATTGTCCTTCCATGTAAAAAAATATTGCGGAACATTTTACCTCAAAAGATTATTAATGAAAATATGAAAACTATATGCCGGATTTTTATGGCTCAAAGTTACAACCTTTATTTCTTTTAATCATATATTAAAGTAAATTTATTGGTGAAAGTTGAACTTCAAACTTGCCATTATCATTAAATATATAGCGGATTTAAATCATTATATTTTAAGAAACAATGAAAAAATTTGAATTAGTCTCTAACTATAAGCCAACCGGTGATCAGCCACAGGCAATTGAGGAAATAGTCACCGGTCTTAATCGTGGGGATAAAC
Source organism: uncultured Melioribacter sp. (assembly GCA_964537965.1). Lineage (GTDB taxonomy): Bacteria > Bacteroidota > Ignavibacteria > Ignavibacteriales > SURF-24 > SURF-24. The sequence continues at coordinate 9,502 of CAZIDB010000118.1, forward strand.
ACCAGGTCCTTCTTGGCGTAACAGGAAGCGGAAAAACATTTACAATGTCTAACGTAATTGAAAGAGTTAACAAACCGACACTTATCATTTCACATAATAAAACCCTTGCCGCACAACTCTATTCTGAGTTTAAAGCATTCTTTCCAAACAATGCGGTTGAGTTCTTTATAAGCTATTATGATTACTACCAGCCGGAAGCATATGTTGTTAAGCGGGATTTGTATATCGAAAAAGATTTTTCTGTAAACGAAGAAATTGACAGACTTCGCCTTAAAGCTACTACGTCTTTAATTGAAGGCAGGAATGATGTTATAATAGTAGCAAGCGTAAGCTGTATTTATGGAATCGGTGCACCTCAGGAATATGCCAGACAAATTATGTTCGTAAAAAAAGGTGAATCAATTACCCGTAAGCAACTTATGCGAAAATTGGTGGATATCTATTATACAAGAAATGATATTGATTTTACACGAGGCACCTTCCGCGCCCGCGGTGATGTTGTTGAAATAATTCCCGCCTACCAGAATGATGAAGCGATAAGAATTGAGTTCTGGGGAGATGAAATTGAAAGACTCTCAATTATTGATTCCACTACCGGTAATGTTTTAAATGAGGTAGACACAGCCGCAATTTATCCGGCAAAGTATTTTGTTACTACAAGAGAACAGGTTAACCGCGCTATTAAGGATATTGAGGAAGAACTGCGTGACAGATTAAAATATTTTAACTCTCAGGAAAAATACCTTGAAGCGCAGAGAATTGAACAGCGAACCAGGTTCGATATAGAAATGATTAAGGAAATCGGTTACTGCTCAGGAATTGAAAATTATTCCCGGCATATGGATAACCGTCCTCCGGGTTCACGACCTTACTGCCTGTTTGATTATTTTCCAAAAGATTATCTCTTAATAATTGATGAATCACATGTCACTGTTCCGCAAATTCGTGGTATGTACAACGGAGACAGATCCCGTAAAGAAGTATTAGTCGAATATGGATTTCGTCTTCCTTCGGCAATGGATAATCGTCCTTTAAAATTTGATGAATATGAAAATCTTGTTAACCAGGTTGTTTACGTTAGCGCCACACCAGGAAATTTTGAACTTGAAAAAACAGGCGGAGCTTTTATTGAACAGGTTATTCGTCCTACCGGCTTGGTCGATCCTGAAATTGAAGTAAGACCAATTAAAGGGCAGATAGACGACCTGATTGATGAAATTAGAACAAGGACGAAACGAAAAGAAAGAATTCTTGTTACAACTTTAACAAAAAAAATGGCTGAAGACCTGACTGATTACCTTGACAGGATTGGTATTCAGGTAAAATATATTCACAGTGATATCGATGCTCTTGAGCGTGTTGAGATTGTAAGAGATTTGCGGCTTGGTGATTTTGATGTTCTTGTTGGAGTTAACCTTTTAAGAGAAGGTCTTGACCTACCGGAAGTTTCTCTTGTTGCTATAATTGATGCCGATAAGGAAGGATTTTTACGAAGTGAAAGATCCTTAATTCAAACTGCCGGAAGGACGGCAAGAAATATCAACGGCAAAGTAATTATGTATGCAGATGTTATAACCAAGTCAATGGATAAGACAATCAGTGAAACAAAGCGCCGCAGAAAGATTCAGATGGATTATAACAAAGAGAATAATATTACTCCGGTAACAATCTTTAAAAGTGTGGAAGAAATTATGAACTCCACTTCAATTGCTGAGCTTAGAAAGAAAGACACAGACAAGCAGGCATCGTTTACAAAGGTTGCAGAACCTGTAATTAAATATATGAGCAATGAACAACGCCAGGAATTAGTTGAGCAATTAACAGAAGAGATGCTTGCTGCCGCCAAAGACCTGGAGTTTGAACGCGCTGCTTCACTTAGAGATGAAATTGATAAGCTGAAGAAGATGATCAAATAAGGCTGAGGCAAAGTTTAAGGATGAAACTTTGGAAGAAATTTTTTATAAAAAAATAAGCGGCGTAATTAATAATGCAAAGTTCACAGAACGGCAAAGCAATTAACGAAAAAAAACTTAAGGAATTAGCTTTATTCTCAGAGTTGAATTCCGGACAAATGGATAAGGTCAAATCAATTTGCAGAATTTCAAACTACTCGAAGAACGAAATAATTTTCAGGGAAGGAACGCCATATAAAGGATTCTATATTGTTCTTAAAGGAACAGTAAAGGTATTCAGAAAAACTTTACAGAATAAAGAGATTACTCTTCATATTATAAAATCCTACAACGCATTTGCAGACATACCACTGTTCGAAGGAAAAACCTACCCGGTAAATGCTCAGGCAGTTGAAGACAGCATTTTATTATTTATACCTGCCGAAGAATTCAGAAAATTATTATTAGAGAATTCAATTATTTGTTATAATATGCTTGCAGGATTTGCAAAGCGTATGCGCGAACTGACTAAAAAAGTGGAAGACCTTACTTTCAAAGAGGTATCGAATCGTTTGGTAGAATTCATTCTGGAGGAAGTTAATCGTTCCGGAACCGAAAAACTTCCCGAACCATATATTAAACTTACTATCTCAAAAAAAACTTTAGCCTCCTACCTTGGAACAATAACAGAAACTTTATCACGTTCACTGCACAAACTTCAAAAAGAAGAACTTATAAGAATTGCCGGTAAGAAAATATTTATTGAAAACCTTGATGCACTGAAAAAATTTTGCAGATAGATTCAGATAAATACATCAATTCTAATAATCCAATAATAGAGACCTCTGAATTATAAGCATAGACCATTTGATAATTTTTTTCACTTTCCTGACTTAAGTCAATTTTTCAGGGATACCTTTATCTCTTATTCTTGTTGTCAGGTTAAGAAACTAACAATAAGAGGCAAAAATGCTTATATCGAAAAGAATATTTCAACTACTCTTGTTTGGTCTTGTGCTAATTCCACTCGAAATTATTTTCACTCACTGTGATGGCTTTGATGGTCCCGTGGTTAAAGCCGCAATAAAGGCTATTGAAACGAACAATGTTAATCTTGCTTTAGTCTGGGTTCAAAAGGAAGATGAAAACACTATCAGGGATTTGTTTGATAAAGTACTTTCCGTAAGAAAGCTTAGTCACGAGGCGAGAGATCTTGCTGACTTGTATTTCTACGAAACTCTTGTTAGAATTCATAGAGCAGGTGAAGGTGAACCATATACGGGTTTGAAAGAGGCTGGAAGAGATTTAGGACCAGTTATTCCGGCTGCTGATTTATCAATTGAAAAAGGTAAGCTTGAGCCGATTCACAAAGTTTTTAAACATAAAAATCTTTCAACAGCTAAGATAGAAAAACTCTTTAATGAAGTTGTAGAAAAGAAAAATTATAAAACAGATGATGTTGTTTCCGGAAGAAAATATGTAGCTGCTTATGTTGAATTTCTTCATACAGCAGAGCATTTATATAATTCATCCGGCAAACAAGATATTGAACATAAGCATGGTTCTGAGGAATCAAAACTTCATCATACAAACTAATGAGGGAAGATGTTTTCAACAGTCAGATATTTTATAAAGACCAGCATAGTATTTCTTGTAATAGGAATTTTATCCGGTCTTTATATGATGATCAGCCAGAAATTTTTCGGAGTATATCCGCATCCCGAATTAGTTTCTGCTCATTCGCATATTATACTTCTCGGCTCTGTAATGATGATGATAATGGGTGTAGCACTTTGGTTTTTTCCAAGACCGGAGAAAGAAGACAAACTTTACAAACCGGGATTAATCTTATTTATTTATTACTTCTTCTCTATATCAACACTTGTAAGATTTTCTGCACAGGTTACATTTTCTTTTTACTCAGACGAACTACTAAAGTGGGTAATAGTTATTGCATCAATATTACAGGTAACCGGAATTATTCTTTTCTTCATTTCAATCTGGGGAAGAATAAGGCCTGTCGGAAGCCATATACGCGAATCAAAAGGTGAAAAATTTTAATAACAAATTCCGGAATAAATTATGAAAAAATATTGGATTGCCTTCAGCCTTGTTATAATAATTTCTTTTACTGTACTTGGCTGGGTCGGCGTTAGAATATATCAGCAGGTTCCTCCTGTTCCTTTAAAAGTAATCACTACAGATGGAAATATTGTTTTTACTCAAAGTGATATACAGGAAGGACAAAATGTTTGGCAGGCAATGGGAGGAATGGAAGTCGGTTCAGTCTGGGGTCATGGTAGTTATGTTGCACCGGATTGGACGGCTGACTGGCTTCACCGCGAAGCTGTTTTCGTACTTAATGAATGGGCCAAACAAAAGTTTAATGTAAACTTTTCACAGCTGAATAATATTCAGCAGGCAGAGCTGAAAGAAAGATTGAAGGAAACATATAAAACTAACTCATTCAATTCCTCAACCGGAATAATAATTATTGCGCCTGAAAGACAAAAAGCAATTGAAGATAATATCAAACACTACAGCAACATTTTCTCCAACGGCAACTCCGATTATGCAATAAGAAAAAATTCTTTAACCGATACTGTTAAGCTGAAAAAACTTTCTGCATTCTTTTTCTGGACTTCGTGGGCCGCATCTACAAACCGGCCTGATGATGATTTAACATATACAAGCAACTGGCCTCATGAAGAACTTGTCGGGAATCGTCCAACGGGCGATTCAATTGTCTGGACGGGAGTTAGTATTATTTTATTGCTTGCAGGTATTGGCGGAATGGCATGGTATTATGCATCCCGTAAACATGAACAACCTGAGATTTCCATTCCTGCAAATGATCCGCTTTTAGGATCAGTTACTACTCCTTCCCAGAGAGCGGTTATAAAATATTTCTGGATTGTAACCGGTTTGTTCCTGCTTCAAATATTACTTGGTGTTATTACTGCGCATTATGGAGTTGAAGGAGACGGCTTTTACGGAATTCCCCTATCGAAAATTTTACCATATTCAATTACAAGAACATGGCATAACCAGTTGGGCATTTTCTGGATTGCAACCGCATGGCTTGCTGCCGGCTTATATATGGGTCCGGCTGTAAGCGGTTATGAACCGAAAATGCAAAAGCTTGGAGTTAATATTCTTTTTATTGCCCTGCTTATTGTTGTGCTTGGTTCTATGGCGGGCGAGTGGTTAAGTATAATGAATAAAATGTCTGATGCAAACTGGTTCCTGTTCGGGCATAGCGGTTATGAATATATTGACCTTGGAAGAT
>CAZIDB010000119.1:0-14662 GCA_964537965.1 uncultured Melioribacter sp.
CTATGGTCAAGTATCATATGGAAACATCATTCCCGTTAAACGTACCGATAGTTGCCGAAACAGGAGTTGGTGATAACTGGCTTGATGCGCACTGAAAAACTCTGTGGCTCTCTGAGGTACTCTGTTGTACTCTGTGTAACGACTTAGTGGAGATGCTGGATTCTGGATACTTGATACTGGATGAAGGTATGGCAGATGGGTGATTGCAAACTGGTAATTGAATATTAGAGATTGAAGACTGTATAAAGTAATTATCCTTATGAAAAGAAACGGTGAAGCGGAGAATTTGAGAAGTGGGGATACTGGTTTTATTAAACAAACACTCTCTTAGCTTGTAATATCAATTTGCCAATCAATATCGGTTGCTTTGATACAGCGATCTTTCAGATTGATGAAAATAGTTTACCATGGTTTTTGAGTAGGACTGTTTTAGCCGGACGTATCGAAACAACATTGATTCAGCAAATTACTCTGTAGCTCTCTGAGGTACTCTGCGGTTCTCTGTGTAACGACTTCCTTTTTAATACTTACACAGAGAGCCACGAAGAAGCACAGTGAATAATCATTTAAGCAGAATCATTTTTTTTGATTCGATATATGAGCCTGCGCGTAAGGTGTAAAAATAAATTCCGCTTGATAAGTTGTTACCTGTAAAATCAATCTCATAATTGCCAGCGGGCTTCTGTTCATTTACAAGTGTCGCTACTTCATTGCCAAGGATATCATATATCTTTAATGTTACAATTTGTAGAGACGATCCGCCTGCGGCGGAATGCCTCGTCTCTACGGGGATGGAATATTTAATTGTTGTGGTTGGATTGAACGGATTTGGATAATTCTGTTCAAGACAATAATGATCGGGATTTGCTTTCTCATCAGTATGAACATCGGTTGTAATAAGCTGGGAATCCATCCACAATGCCCTGTTCTTTATCCAGTTTTTCATATAAGTAATTTGCTTTGCATATGTATTTGCAGAAACCATTTCCCATGGATTTGGCCAGATGTATTCATTTAATATCGGCCACTTCTGGTAATTCCTCTTTTGAGCTTCATCTAATTTCAATGCAACTGAATCAATAAAACTATTTATATAATTCAGGCTAAGAATATTCTTTCGGAATTCATTGTACCTGGATTTTACAAGACTTATAAATTTTGGTTCTTTAAAAAGTTTTAACCACCAGAACGGGGGCGGAAATGGATCACTTGAAAGAAAACTTCTGTCTGTTGATAAAAACTCCAATTGCCAGCCGTTTATATACCATGCACTGTTGTAATCTGCATTTCCAAACGAAAGATTATTATCCCAAACCGGACCAGCATAAATTTTATTATCCTTATCATCTCTGTCTTTATAGAAGTAGGAACTCAAACGGTATCCGTCTACATTGCGTACAAATTCATTTAGAATTAAATTGTCTGCAAAAGAATTAACATCAATATATTTTGCATAACCAACAGCAGTATCAGCATACGAAGTACTGTTCATGGCTGACTCAAACGCCCTTACAAGCGTTTTGATGTAAGTCTTTTGCAACGGATTAATATCTTCCGGCTTCGGATAATGATACTGGTAATTAACACTATTGGATGAATTAGGCAGCGAGTAAAATGATTGAAAACCCTGGTTGTTTTCACCATCCCATTTGTCAATCTTAAGAATATAACCGCCAGTAATGGTCGATTCCAGCGAATCAGCAGGCTCAAGTTTGGAAACTTTTACACGATTCTTACCCCGTTTAACTTTTTCAAAAACTATATAAACGCCCTGGTATTCTTCATTAAGAAACAGTTCACAGAATTTCCACCTGCTTGCGTAATAACCCATATCACTCCAAATCTTAAAGGCTAATACATCGCGCATTAATGATTTATCTGTATATGGAGCAGACAGGACCCAATCATTATCTTTCGGCAAACCTAAAATTGAAACATCCAAATCATTGTCTAATGAATCTTTTGTTTCTATTGCAAATTGCTTTTTGGGAAACATCTGAGAAGACGAACCGCGGTATTCAATAGCTATCTTACCATCGTAATCGTTTGCAGTGTCATTATAATTGTTTCTTAATCCGTTATTGTTATTTATAACAGCCATATCAACAATTATTTTATAGGAATTATGAATTGCCTGCCCGTTAGTATTAATTTTAATTATTGGCAGGTTGCTTGTAAAATCAATATCAGGCTGCAGGTTATTTTGATTCTGCTGAGCAGACAAAAAAGAGATTAAACCGGAATAAATTAAAAATATGTAAGTAAGTTTCTTCATTCGGAATTTTGTGTATAGTTTAATTTTTGCAAAAGAAATCTATTCTAAAAATCCCTTAAGTACAATGTAATTTTTTTAGGAAAAGAGATGATTATTCTGTAAGAAAATAATAAATGAGTATTCCAAAATTGATTTGTAAAGCACCGAAGGCAAGTCCGCTAATCAAATCGTATTTGTGGGTTTTATCAAGATAAGATTTATTTCCAGAAAGACTGTATTCATCGAAATTTTCATCTGCAAGATGTTTGTAGTATGCAGAAGTTCCGCCGAATATAACTGCCGTACCAATTAAGGCTTTAAACAGGGTTGAATTAAGAAACGAATTGTTGTTGTTACCATTTTTAAATTTATTTATTGTATTGGAAAATGTTGTTGCCGGGTTCTTCGGTTTAAAACTATAGGATATTTTTTTTATCTCATCGCAATTACTAATTGTGAATGCCGTATCAAAAATCTCCTGGTTCCATCTGAATACGTTTTCTTTTATACGAAGGTTGTACTCACCTTTTTCCATTTTTATATTAACATTACCTTTACCTACAAGTGAATCATTTATAATGATAATTGAACCCGTAGCATTTGTACTGACTATTACATAGCTAAAGCATTCCTGGCTGAACAGATTTGTTATACCTGCAAAGTTTAGTAACGCAAAGACAAGTAATGAATTAATTATAAATAACTTCATAAGCAAATAATTTACCTGTTTCAGTTCCTATAAAAATCAAATCGTTAAAGAAAAACGGAGACAATCTTAACTTATCCTCAAAGGAAATTTCTTTCACTATCCTGCCGTCATTCTTATCAACAAAAAGAATTCTTTTATTGTAATCTGGTTGGACAATAAAATTTTCAAATACGAGTCCGGTAGTGTTTAGATTTCCTTTGGTTTCCAATTTCCAGGATTGACTACCGTCTTTCAAATTAAGTTTAATCAAATCTCCACTTACATTTCCGATGAATAAACTATTTCCGTCAATTATCGGAAATGAAACTGTCTTAAATCCAATTGAAGCGCTCCAGGTTATTTTACCTGTGCTTAAATCCATAGAATGAACATTCCCGATGTTATCACCAAAATAGACATGATTATTATAAATTGTAAATCCACTTTCAATACCTGCCTGTAATTTTATCCGGCTTAACAATTCACCGGTTTTAATATTCAATATAATTACAGAACCTTTATCATCTCCAAATATCAGCTTATCATTATCTGCTGCAGCGTTGGAATGAACAAAACTATCATTCTTATATTCCCAAATCTTACGGGAGTTATAATGAAACCTGAACACATTTCCCTGTTCAGTAAAAACAATAAAACCGTCATCAAGCCGGATCATCTCCTTTATAACTTTACCTGAAATTTCAATTTCATTAATCATCTTCCCTGTCTTAATATCGTATTGATAAATTGTAGTCAGGTTATCTTTAGCTTCAACAACTGCATAAAGCAGTTTTAGTTGATTAACAATAGGTGCAGCGATAATAAGGTTTTTATAACTAAGGTAACCAAGTTCTTTCCCATCTTTAAGGTTGAACGCATAAATTCTGCCTGATAGATCCGAACAGAAAATAGTTTCACCCTGCAATGCAACAGCAGAAGTATTAAGACCTCCATTAATTTCAACAGACCATTTTAATTTGAGCGAATCAGAAATATTCTTTTGAATGAAAAAATTTCTCTCAGGTTTTTCTCCAAACATTCCAACTGAAATTGCATTGTACTTTGCATCCGGAATAATAAAATTTTTGGTGCAGCCTTCCGCATAAAATAATGATAGAAAGAAAACTGCCGTAGTTAGGATCTTAACAATATTTTTCTTCTTTATTAGCTTCATTAAAAGTCCCAGCCAAAGAAGAATTGATAAAACAAGCCCGGTTGAAAATCTTTAAAATTATTTTCAATCTTTTTTCCAATATCATATCTGAATGTGAATACATTAAAAAGACTAAACCGCAGTCCGCCGCCGATACTTCCAAGAGTTTCCCTGTACTCAGTATCCCAGGCGCCGCCGGAATCAAAAAAGAAAGCACCGCGTATATTTGGAAAACCCAAACCGAAAAACGGAAATTTCAGGTAAACCAAATCGACCAAGGGAAACCGCAGTTCAACAGAGGTTAACCAAAGTTTTTCACCTCTGATCGACCATCTCGGCCAGCCGCGTAAATCCCAGCTACCACCCATAAAATATCTTCTTGCTTCTTTACCTTCATTATAAAATAACGCAGCCCTTAAAGCCAAACAGGAAGGATAACTTAGACGAATGTATTTTCTAACATCGGCAATTGCTGTAAAGTAATTTACGTTACTGAATTTAACATCGTTAGTAACTCCTAAAAGAAATCTTATTCTTGTTCCGTCCAATGGTCCTGATGGTCCCCACAATGAATTATCCAAGACATAAGAAAGTGAATTTGAAACAAGCAGGGCTTTCCTTTCAATAACTCCTGATACAACTTCTTTATCAGAATTGGCAACGGTTACAGTTGCTTCAAGTCTCTGGAATTTTGACATCGGGTACAACAAAGAAAAGTAACCGCCGAAACTTCGTTCGTAAAAGTATTCATCGGAATCGCGTATATCGTACCGTCTTCCGCTAAAGTGAAAAACTCCGTAAGCATAGTTGGTTCTGTTCTTAATGTTTATCCTTGATATAGCTACATTAAAACTTTTCAGGAAATCACTCTGGACTTCTGCTGTGTTGTAGATAAGAAAGAAATAATTATCATCGCTGAAAAGATCACTTAATGATAAAACCGCTCCGCCGCTTGTGCCGTAAATCGGGTCTGTACTTACAACGCTCTGTGCAAAATCAATTGAGTATTCATTTTTATATGAAATTTTATCTTTAGCCGGATCAACTATAAGCTTGTTTGCTGCCCAGGCACCACCGGCATTTTCAAAATTGAATTGTACAAAATCTTTTACAGAATCAGCGAGACTCCCAATCTCTGTTTCATACAATTGAAAAGAGAAATTTTCAAAGGCGGCAGCAACAAATTTTGAAGGACTTACAAAAGTATAGCTTAGCAAACTTGTCAGGTAATCTGTTACTCTATCCATACCAACCGGCAAATTATCATCACTGAATTTTAACTTCCACAGGTTTTGGGTTTTATTCTGATCGCATATAAAATAAAGTTCACCAGAAAGTGGAGAATACTGAGGAGAAGAAATATCTGCATTGCAATATGTCATGTAATCAATTTGACCGGTTAAAAAATCGTATTTGAAAAGATTGAATTTACCTTTGTACTTCCCGGCTGTTCTGTCAGAAGAAAAAATTATTGCTTTTCCATCCGAACTAAAATTTGGAGTACGGTCACTGTAATAATCGTCAGTAATTCTTGTAAGTGAATCAAGCTGATAATCATACAACCAGATATCACTGTAACCCCGGTTATCAATTGCCTGGAAAAGAATTTTACTGCCATCCTGTGACCATCGAGGAGAATTAATAGAAATAAGATTTTTCTGCTGAAATGTATTAAGAACATTATCTTCTTTAACAGAATAAAAATGAATTGCATCCGTTGCGCCGGATTTAGTTACAAATGCAATAATTCCGTCTTTGGAAACATCAAGCGATGGCTCAAGCAAATGAAATGATTCAAATATTTCTTCTTTTTCACCCTGAAGAATTACTTCAGGTTTTGGTCTGTCTTCCTTTTTAAGTTCCGGTCTAAGTTCCTGTTTATATAATGAAGAATACCCGTTTCTGTTAGCAATAAAGAAGATATAATCCTTGCCGTCAGAAGAATAATAAGCAGGTGAAAAATTGAAACCAAAATCAGTTATCTGGGTGCCGGTATTTCCCGGCGGTACATTATCCTTAAGTAGCGGATAATACTTTTGCTTTAAATGATAGAGCCACTCTTTATCAATCTCTTCAATTGATTTCCCAAGAAGATACTCCAGCAGTTCATTAAAATTTTCGTACTGCCAGAAATCTTCTATAAGGTAGAAAACTATCTGCTCACCATATTTCTCTGCAATAAACTGCAGGAAATTCTGCCCTTCCTTATACATTAGGAATGAACCGTAAATCTGGGACATATCCTTTATGCCGACGAAGTAATTGTTAATGGTAGCATCACGCATAACCATTTCTGCCTGTGTATCCCAATCGGTCGACCAGTATTCTGCTAAACCTTCAACAAACCAAAGCGGTGGAAACCTGTCCGAAATTAACCTGTGTTCTCTTAGTATTCGGCTTAGTTTAAGCGTCATAAAAACATGAACAAGTTCATGTTTAATTACATGCCTGAAAGCAGCCTGCGAGCCGAGATAAGGAATTACAACCCGGCCTTTCATAAATTCAAAAAAGCCGCCAACACCCTCAGGAATAAATCCCGGAGTAGTGTTGGTTTGTTGAAAATGAATATGCGTATTGTAAAATATGAGAGGAATTTTTGGTGAAACGTAGTAATTGAATTTAACTTTTAATTCTTCATAGGCTTCTTCTGCAAAATAAGCGCCTATCTCTGCCATCTCCTCAAAATCATTATAATAGTAGATATTAAAATGTTCGGTTTTAAGAACCTTCCATTCAAAGTCGTTATACTGTACTTTATTCCTGCCGAAGAAATAATACTGTGCATTTAAGAATTGAGCAATTCCAAACAGGAGTATTACAGAATATTTAATTTTACGGATTAGCAAGTCGCTCTTTTAAAGTATTAATGTTCTTAATTGTAATAGGATCAAAACCCCGCAGAACAGCAAGGTAATAACTAATCCAATCGCATAAATAAATTAAATCAAACATCCTCACCCTGAAATCATCTTCTTTACTTTCGAGGTTTATTATTTCGACGCCGGCATTTCTTATTAGTTCTGACGTTACAAGAAATCTTTTGCTAATTTGAGGATGATAATCTTTATCAATCAGGTTAACTACTTTTACATTAAATTGTTTATCCAGAAAAGATTCCCAGCCGATAATTTCATTATGGTTCATTTCAGGAATAACATTGCTGAAAGCATTTAACTTTGAATTTTCATTTATCTGGCATTTAAACCTGTATCCAACAGATGAAATTAGGTCCCCTGCATATATAACCGGTATGAACCCGATTAAGGATTTAGCAGTTTCAATTGAAATATTTTCTTCTTTTAAGTACTCAGCAGTTTTGTCCTTTAAGAGATTAAAGATTGAACTGACAAGTTTATCTTTCGGTTCAATTAAATTTAACTGCTGGAATATTTTTAAGACCGTAAAGAAACTTATGTATAAAGCAAATCTTGGCTGATAACCACCTTTTACAGTTATGTATGGTAAATTATTCTCTTCCGCAATCTGCTTAATTTTTCCGCCAGAGCCGACACAAATAATTTTGCATTTACGTTTCAGAGCTTCATTCAGTACAGAAATTGTTTCTTCTGTATTACCGCTATAGGATGACACGATTACGAGGGAATTTTCATTTATAAACTTAGGTAAAGAATAACTTCTGTTTATAATAAATGGAGTTTTCAGTTCATCTGATAAAAAGTTCTGAAGAATATCCCCTGCAATAGCAGAACCGCCCAAACCTGTTAAAAGTATAGCGCTGTATTTAAGGTCTTTCATCCCGGAAACATCAAATTTATTGTTCCAGGCAAACTCAATCTGCCCATAAGAATTCTTTAGCACTTCAATTTGATTCTGAGTATCGTATTGTTTAATTAAATCATTAATTGTCATTATAACCTCGGAGTGAATAAATCAGATTAAAAAATATTTTGTGATCTTTCGATTTGATTGTCTTTAAAAAATTTATCTATCTTCTGCGTTATCTGTTCAATGCCAACACAGTGCAGGCATTCATCGGCAAGTATCCTCGCTTTTTCATAGCTCATACTTCTAATTATTTTTTTGATATACGGAATTGCAGCCGGTGAAGTACTTAGCGAATCCAATCCCATTCCAACAAGTAAAGGAACTGCGAAAGTATTTGCAGCCATCTCTCCGCACATACTTACAATTGCATTTGCCTGCTTGCTGTCTTTAATAACATGGTTTATTGTTTTAACAACTGCAGGATGAAATTCCTGGTATTGCAAAGACACGTTCTCATTGCCGCGGTCAACAGCAAGTAAAAACTGGATTAAATCATTTGTACCGATACTTAGAAAATCCACTTCGTTTGCAAATTCCTTAGCCATAACAGCAACAGATGGAATTTCAACCATTACACCAAGCTTAATATGGTCGTCAAATTTTTTCTTCGCCTTTTTAAGTTCCTCTTTACAATTCTGGATAAGGTGCTTTGTTAATCTTACTTCGTGTATTGAAGATACCATCGGGAGCATAAATTTAATGTTCTTCAAAATGCTTGCTCTTAAAACTGCCCTTATCTGTGTTTCAAATATTTCTACATTATCCAGGAGGAATCTTATTCCGCGCCAACCCAAGAAAGGATTTGGTTCTTTAATATCATACGGCAGGAATTTATCCCCGCCGACGTCAAATGCTCTAATGATCATGTATTCGGGATAAATCTTTGAAGCAATTTCAGAATACATTCTAAACTGCTCATCCTCATCAGGAAAAGTATCCATTTCTCCGAATACCTGCTCTGTTCTCAGAAGCCCAATTCCTTTTGAACCACTCTGTATAAGTATTTCAATTTCTTCGGGAACATCAATGTTGCTTCGTAAAATAATTTCTTTCTTATCCAGTGTAACAGCAGGTTTGTCCCTGAGATTTAAGAGCTCTTTATCGTACTGATCTAATTTTTCAAGTTTCTGGTTATAATAATCTAATTGTTCTTCCGAAGGATTTATTATTGCATAACCATTAAACCCGTCAATAATCAGCATGTCGCCATCTTTAACTCTTTTGGTTGCATCGTGCGTTCCCAGTACTGCCGGAATTTTAAGTGAGCGTGCAACAATAGCGGCATGAGAAGTTAGTCCGCCAAAGTCAGTAAGAAATCCTTTTACATTACTTTTGGAAAAGAGTATTGTATCTGCCGGTGTAAGGTTGGAAGTAACAATAATTGAATTTTCCGGCAGCTTTGATTTTAGTCTTTTCTTTTTAAGATTTCTGATGATCCTGTTCTTAATATCATCAATATCATGAGAGCGTTCCTTTAAATAATATTCTTCGCTTGCATTCATTAAATCAGTATACCTGGAAATTTCCCTGTTAACAATAAACTCGGGTAATTTCTTTTCTTCAACTATACCTTTTGTAATTAACTCCAGTAAAACGGGGTCATCAAGAATCATAATCTGGGCTTCAAAAATTGCGGCTCTTTTTTCACCCATCTTTTCATTAGCATAGCTAAGGATTTTATTCAATTCGTGTTTGGATCTGTCGAGGGCATCATAAAGACTTTTTATTGCTTCATCAGTATTTTCAACCGCCCCGTCGAATACATCAAGTTTTTCCTTTGAATACAAAAAAGCCATTGAAATGGATATACCCGGAGCGCCGGAAATTCCGGTAATAATGTTTGGGCTAAGTGTAAATTTGTTTTTCAAAGTTCGTCAAATCCTCTGTTAAAATAATCAGCAATTTCTGCGGAGGCTTCATTTTCATCCGGACCGTCAAAAGTAAGAACCAATTCAGAACCTTTTTCGGCAGCTAAAGTCATTACTCCAATAATGCTTTTGCCGTTTATGTGAAGTCCGTCCTTATTAATAAAAAATTCTGATTTATACTTTGCTGCCAGCTTAACTATTGTAGCTGCCGGTCTTGTATGTAAACCTGCATTGTTTACAATTTTTACTACGATTTCAAGCATATTTAATAATTTCGGTCAATTAGTGAATTAGTAAGATTAACAAGAGCAAGGCTTTTCTGTTCATCAAAAATCTCAAGTTGTTTTAACGCTTTGCCAATATATTTTTTAACTTCATCTTTTGCCTTTTCAATTATTCCAAGCCTAAGATAAATTTCTTTATAATCATTTACCAGCTTTTTATCCACACCTTTATTTTTAATAAGCAATTTAAGTTTATTCAAATCTTTTCCGCGTGCTGTTTCAACTGCGGAAAGAAGCAGAAAAGTTTTTTTCCCTTCAACAATATCGCCGCCAATAAATTTACCAAAATCTGCTTCCCTTGCAAAAACATCAAGCAGATCATCCTGAATCTGAAACGCAATGCCAAGATACCTGCCAAATAAAGTGAGCGCTTTAATTTCCGGTTCGGTTGCATTTGCTAACTGCGCACCAATAGAAGTACTTGTTTCAATTAATGCAGCAGTTTTCTTCTCAATCATTTTAAAATATTGTTTTAAAGTAACCGAGCTGTTGGTTTCAAAATCTTTATCAAGACTCTGCCCCTCGCACACTTCCACAACTCCATTTGTAAAAGTATCAACAATTCTATTAGTATTATTAGTGCAATCTTTAATAAGATATTTATAAGCAATGGCTAACAGGTTATCACCGGTAAGAATTGCAGTACTAAGGTTATACTTTTTATGGATTGTAGCCTTGCCGTGTCTTTTATCCGAGTTGTCCATTATATCGTCATGTACAAGAGTAAAATTATGTAACAATTCTACTGCGATGGCTGCGTTAATAACTCCGGTTACGTTTCCTTTAACTGTTTTGTATGCTAACATAACAAGCAGCGGTCTTAGTCTTTTTCCGCCGCCCTCAAGAATATAGCTGCTTGGTTCATATATTGATTGCGGCTGCTTTCCTGTAAACAATTTCTCAAGCTTATTTTCTATTTGCTTTCTAAGTTTTATTATTTCTTTTTCATGGGATGAAGACATAACTATTTCCGAATTTCCTTTAAACCGTTTTTCTTTAATTGATTTAATGATCTGCTGTTTGTAAGATACATTACTTTCTTTACCGTATCGAACCAGCTGAGAATTAATTTTTCTACACCGGCAATACCTGATTGATCTAGACATTGTAAAATTATCCTTGCAGAAGCAACAACATCAGACCCAAGAGCCAATGCTTTTGCGGCATCCATTCCATTGTTTATTCCGCCGGATCCGATAAGCATAAAATTAAAATGATTTTTCAGTTTCTTTATTTCACAAATGCAGTCAGCAGTTGGAATTCCCCAATCCCAGAATTCAATCCCTCTATCATCTTTATTGCGAAGTATTTCCACACCGGCCCAGCTTGTGCCGCCAGCGCCGGCAACATCAATTCCTTTTACACCGGCTTCAAGTAATTTTTTTGCAGCTTTTCTGTTTATTCCCGCTCCAACTTCCTTAACGATGATTGGCAAACTTACTTTATTGCAAATCCTTTCAAGGGATTTAAGAAACCCTTTAAAGTTTGGTTCGCCGTTTTTCTGTAGTAATTCCTGCAAAGGATTAACATGAATTACAAACGCATCCGCTTCAATTAGTTCTGCTAAATATTTTATTTTATCTTCAGGTTTGTCAGATAAAATCTGTGCTGCTCCAATATTTCCCAGGATAGGAATATTTGGCGCATTCTTCCGGATAATTTTATAAGAATTATGGTGAATATCATTTTCAAGAGCTTGTCTCTGGCTTCCAACACCAAGAGCAATGTTTAAATTATTTGCAGCCACTGCAAGCATAGCATTAATATTTTCCGCTTCCATTGTTCCGCCGGTCATACAGGAAATTAAAAACGGAAAATCAATCACTTTATTATAGAATTTAGATGACAGCTTTATCTTTTCAATTTCCATTTCAGTAATAGCGTAATGAGAAAATTCATACTTATCAAATCCATTTGATTTTTCTCTGAAAGCAACCTTGTCCGTAAGACATAATTCAATGTGCCCTTTTTTTCTTATTGAAGTAGTATCGCTCATATTACAGGTGATTTTATCATTCATTTATTGTTCGTTAAAATATTAAAATTATAAGATAAATTCATTTATTTGATTTTAATCTTCGAATGAAGATGCATTTAGAAATAAGTGGGATTATTCAAATTTTATTGCAAGCTTGTTTTAAATGAAACGATTCTATACAAGGAAAGTTTATTTTGACTGATAGAGCAAACTTCATAAGAAAGATAGAGGCAACACCTCTACCCTTCTGTTAAAAGAAAACTAACTTTACGGTTTGATATTATAATTCTGATTAAAAATATTCTCAGGATCATATTTTCTTTTTATCTGCCTAAGTCTTTCAAATGTTGTGTCTGGATAAATATCATTTATATTTTCTTTTTCACTTGTGAAATTAACATAAATACCTTCACCAAATTTCTCAAGCGATTTCCACGGCTGCAATACGGCTTCCATCTGACTTTCGGTGAATGATGCCGGAGCAATTATACCGGCACCAATTATAAACTTGCTGCTTCTAAAAGCAAACGCAGTTGCATCAGGGGCTATCCTGTTGTTCTCACCATTTATACTTCTAACTTGCAGAACAGGACTATTCTCTTTACCGCATATCCCGGAAAGTTCTCTAATCAGGTCATCGCTTAATTCCTGAGTGAAAAAATTCTTAATAGTTATTTTTATTTCTGCAGGCGGATGCATTGAATCTTCAAGAACATCCGGGTAATTCATCTCTTTAACATTTTCCTGAACCACCGTTCCCCACTTCATAAATGGTTCAATTGCTTTTTTCGATTTAGAATTCAGTTTACCCGCATAACATAATAAAATATAAATACCGGCAGGCATTCCAAAAAGTGCAGGCATAATACGAATAGTGCTATTAAGATTTTCATCTGCTTCACTCATATAATCCTTCCATCCTTTTAAAACACTCTGAATATCTTCCATTCCATATTGAATTGTACCAAAAACAACTTTATCAATCTTACGTGCTATAAATTCAAAATTAGTTACGATACAGAAATTACCGCCGCCGCCACGAATTGCCCAGAAAAGATCATTATTTTCTTCCTTACTAATCCTTATAATTGAACCATCTGCTAAGACTGCATCTGCCGCAACAAGGCTATCGATTGTAAAACCGTACTTGCGGACCATCCATCCGATTCCACCACCAAGAACTAATCCGCCAACACCAACAGATTTCGTATCGCCGGATGAGATTGCAAGCCTATGAGGTTCTAATTCTTTGGCGACATCACCCCATTTTGCACCGGCACCAACTCTGACAATTCCATTTGATTTGTCAACTACTTCCACCTTGTTAAAGTTAGATAAATCGATAACAATACCACCGTCATTTGTAGCCAACCCGGTAGAACCGTGTCCGCCTGAACGGGCTGAGATTACCAGTGAATTTGATACTGCAAAATTTATAGCTGCAGAAACATCATTATTATCCAATGGCTGAACAACCAAAGCCGGAGATCCTTTTTTAGAATATACTTCTCTTAACTGCTCGTACAGAGCATCTTCAGGTAATGTGATTTCCCCTTTGAATGTCTCTTTTAGTTTTTCCAGACCAGTAAGATTAGATAAAGAATGTCTTGCAATTTTCCATTCCTGAAAATTTGCTTCTTCTTTAAACATAGTTTTTTTGCCCTTTTAATAATTAAATATATTTGAATTAACTACTTAAATATTTCCCTTAAATTTTTTCAATGATTTTCTGAACGGATTGCAGAAATAGCGCTGTTATTTATAATAAAGTAAAAAGATTTTATTTATACAAGTAAGCCGGAGATTAGAAATAAATTTTACCCAAATGAATAAAACCTTTTCATCCAATTAAAATAGATAATGCAAACAATCATCATCCATTCGATCCTACAATCCTACAATCCTTCAATCCCAAAATCCTTCAATCCTAACATCCGTTCTACTTCTCAGAAATCTCTTTAAGCTTTTCCAATGCTATTGGCCATTTATCCTCAAACTCCTGCTTAAATTCTTCAACCGTATCCGTGTCAATCAGTAATTCAGTTTTACCACCCTTATTTTTGAATGTATAATTTTCGTGCGCTCCACTCCATACTTTAACCTCCGGACTTGTCATATCTTCTTTACCATCCTTAATCATTCCAAGATGTTCAATTGAAATAAATTCGTGCAGACGGTTTTCTTCAATTCTGCTGACCATACCCATTTCACCGGTATCACCGGGAGCAAGAAATAATATTTTACTTCCTTTGCTCCAGCTACCAATAAAATGAGAGCCGGGCATAAAAACTTCTGTCCATATTTTATATGTTTCTTCGCCAAGCATCTTATCCCAGACTTTTTCCTTTGGCGCATCAATTAAAATAGAGAAATGTAATTTTAACATTGTTTCATCCTTTCTTCATTTGATGAACGTTTTATTAAAGAACAAAATGATTTTGATTATTCTTTATCATAAGCTTTTTGCAAGCTGTTAATATCAAGCTTTTTCATTTGCAGCATTGCACTTGTTACTCTTTTAGCTTTAACAGGATCAGGATCTGACATAAGTTTGATTAGTATGACCGGAACAACCTGCCAGGATAAACCAAATTTATCTTTAAGCCAGCCGCACTGCTGAGCTTTTTCATCCCCGCCTTCGGAAAGTTTAT
>CAZIDB010000120.1:0-14588 GCA_964537965.1 uncultured Melioribacter sp.
GACGCAAAGCCAATGACAACTTAATGACATTTCCCCTTTCCCCGCATCACCCACTCTCCGCTTCCCCTATTCCCCCATTCATATTTTCATTACTTAGCATTTGCTAAATACTCACCTAAGCAGCACAAGTTTCTTTGTATCAATGAATGAGGCTGATTCAAGGCAACAGAAGTAAACTCCGCTTGCAAGATTCTTTGCATCCCATTGCTGAAGGTATGTTCCGGCAGGCATCTCTTCAGAACGAAGCACCGAGACAACTCTTCCAAGTGTATCATATACTTTTAACGACACATAAGATTGCTCAGGTATTGTAAAACAAATTTCAGTAGAAGGATTAAAAGGATTAGGATAATTCTGCTTTAACGAATAACCTTCAATCATTTCAATTGAATTAACACTTACTGCAACAGAATCAATCCCGCCCATGCCCGTTGGAATGATCGCATCATTTGAAATACAGAGTTTATCCATGCATGCGCCATCTTCACGATAACCAATAATTAGTTCGTGATTTCCTTTTGATAAATTCGCTGAAACTAATTTCATCCATGCCCATCCGCTTGTAACAAGACCGTTGCACATTGTAAATGCGCCGTCATCAATTTTTACCCAGTATGAATCGTCATCATAAGTTAGGCAGTTTAAACGTGCAAGGATATTATAAGCAGTATCATTTGTAACTGTAAAAGGAACGGAGACAAGGTTTAATGTGTCTGCAGGCGCAGCATTAAGAGATTGAACTCCGGCTTTAACAGTAATATATTTTCCATTGGAAGCAAGGCCGTCATCAATAATATTAAAATTGCTTCCGCTCTTAACAAAACGTTCGGCTTCAAACCAGAAGGATTCCGGCTTTGTATTATTCCCCTGCTGATAAACTGTATCTGCACCGGTAAATAAATTGATATCAACAGATTCACCCATAAGTTTATGTCCTGCTGCGTCAGGATGAAGGCCGTCATTCTGGTAAGCGGGCAAAAGTAATTTAGCAGTATCCTGCGGGTCGCGCATTATCTTATCGAAATCTATGCAGGCATCAAAATTTCCTTTGGTGCGAATCCATTTGTTAACAGCATTCCGGCACTCTTCACTGTATTGGTTATAATAAGAATTTCCTTTGAAAGGCATAATTGTACCGCCGTAAATTCTTATGTTTTTATTATGAGCTTTCGCAATCATCTGTTTGTAAGCATCGATAAGATTATTTGCGATTCTTGATGATGCCTCAGAATTTTTTACACTGCCGATATCATTCACACCTTCAAATACAATTGCCCAGCGTATACCTGCCTGACTAAGAATGTCGCGATCGAAGCGGCTTACACCTGTTGGTCCCAATCCGCCTGCAAGCACACAATTGCCGCCAAGCCCCATATTTAAAACACCAACTTTATCTGTAGTTGAATCTTTAAGAAGGGATTCCGAAAAAATATCTGTCCACCTGTTCTGCATGTTAGTAGTAGAGCCGCGTCCGTCTGTTATTGAATTTCCCAGAACAGCCACACAGGCAGAAGATGAATCGGTAATTACTTCAATAGAATTTATGTTGTACCAGTGATCTGTAGTTACTGCACCGGTAAAATCTTTTACGGCTGTGTTATTACCAGAGATAATATATGATGTTGTACGCGAGCCCGGATGCCCTGTAATTGTTGATGATGTTTGCCCGTAATAAATTGTAATTGCTACATCCATCCTTGGCGTTAATGTGAATGCGATAGGATCAGATGTAACAGCGTCTCCCCTGTTTATAATAACTTCTGCACTGCCGTTAAATTTAAATTCTTTATTTGTAGCAGTATCAATTTTGCTGCTGCCAGTAGAGGCTGCAATCTGAACTGATTTTATTGTTACGGAGTTTGAGCTGAATTCGTTTGAAAGTTTAAGACGAATTGTATCCCCGCCAATTGAAACTCTAACAACCTGACGTAATGAATTGTTCGTCAAACCAGGTGAAGGGGGCATATTACCGGATTCTACAAGCTGCTGCGCTGCCGCCCAAGTTCCAACCCATTTTGAAGCTGAACCAGACTGCCCGAAAATAGTGAATGAAGCAACCAGTAACATTAAAAGAGTTATTTGCTTTCCCATCTCATTTCTCCGTATTGAATAAAGCTTATCAGGCTTTATGAATATTTACAAGAAAGTCTTTTCCATTGGTGTCCGTAATACACATTTTCGCAAAGACCTTCAGTAAAGATAAAAAAAAAAGAGATAGCACATTACATGTTCATAAAATTATTTATCTGTACTTTCTACTTGCCAACTCTTATTTCTTCTTATGCATCCGTCGGATAAATCCGACGGCAATGCTGAATCTATATTGATTTTATTAGTACCGGTATTGTTTCAATTCCTAAAACATATTATGTTTAGCTAAACAAATTTAACTTTTGTCCAATGAAATTAATAAATCACATCATAGTACAATTCTTTATAAGAAAACGGGACTAATAAAACCCTGAACTTCTTTATAATCTTCAGCAACTCCTGAAGACGTTTTCTTAACTAGATAAATTTTTCATGATAACTCCGCCATTTTATAAATGATGGGCGTAGTTCTTATTTGATTTATGCGTCATATAATAAGGAAGTTTTATGAACGATTGGAAAAAAGTTTTTATTATCATTTGGACAGGGCAGTTATTTTCTACTTTAAGCAGCGCTGTTGTTGGCTATGCAGTTGTGTTTTGGTTAAGTGTGCAGACAGGTTCGGCAGAGGTTCTTGCTTTTACTACAATAGCAACTCTTGGTCCGCAGTTACTCTTAGGTTTATTTACCGGTGTTTTTATTGACCGCTGGGATAGAAAACTAACAATGATTGCTGCTGATTTATTTATTGCAGTCTGTTCTATATTCCTTGCCGTATTGTTTTACATTGGTAAAGCTGAACTTGGATATATTTATATTCTTCTCGCATTGCGTTCTGTCGGGGCAGCATTCCATGTTCCGGCAATGCAGGCTTCAATTCCGTTGCTTGCACCAGAATCCAAATTGATGCGTATCTCCGGCATTAACCAGGTAATTCATTCTATAAGTACAATAGCAGGACCGGCGCTCGCAGCACTTTTTATAACTGTACTGAATATGAGTTATGTGCTGATGTTCGATGTTTTAGGAGCAGTTTTGGCTTGTGGTGCACTTATGCTGGTTAAGATTCCTAATCCGCCAACGAAAGAAGATGCACAGGCGCCACATTTGTTCAGGGAAATGAAAGACGGACTGAAAGAAGTATATGGTAAACCCGGTTTACTGTGGCTGTTCATTTATACTGTCGCAGTAATGTTTTTTTTAATGCCGGTTGCCGTACTGTTCCCGTTGATGACACTGAATCACTTTTCCGGCAACACTTATATGATGAGCATTGTTGAAATTGCCTGGGGTTTGGGAATGCTTGCCGGAGGATTACTTATGGGTGTTCAAAAGTTAAAAGTAAACAGAATTATTTTAATCAATATGATGTATCTAGTAATTGGCTTTACATTCGCGGGATCAGGAGTTTTATCTGTAAATGGTTTCTGGATTTTTGTGGCACTAACTTTTATCGGTGGTATTTCAGGAGCAATATATTCAGGTGCTTTTACTGTTGTTATTCAAACTACTGTTGATGCTGCTGCGCTTGGAAGAGTATTTTCTATTTATGGAAGTGTTACAATGCTTCCTTCAATGATAGGTTTACTTCAAACCGGGTTGATAGCAGACAGAATTGGTATAACGAATGCATTTATTATTTCCGGTGTTGCAATAATGTTATTGGGAATATTTTCTTTCTATACTCCTTCAGTCAATGAGATGAAGAAAAAACAGGTAATCGCGAATTAATAATTATATTTCCCGTCAGTAGAAATTCGCCCAGGCGAACTGACGGGACAATAAAGATTTCACAGCATCAGTAAAATTTTAAAGAAAAAGTAAAAATAATTTAACTTTTGGTCTAAACTTTCCGGTTACCATATCGATTATATCATTGGATAAATTGAAATTTCAGGCAAGGAAGCTTTAAAATATACATGGAGGTATAAAGTGGCTTTTTCAATTAACACCAGCATCAATTCTATTCAGGCATATAATGCTTTGGTAAAAACTACTGCCGAAACTCTAAAATCTCAGTTACGTCTTGCCACGCTGAAAAAAATAAACAGCGTTGCAGATGACACTTCCGGTTACAATGTCGGGAAACAACTTGAAGCTCAATCATTAAAGCAAAAATCACAACTTAACAATGTTTCAGCCGCAAAGAATTACCTCTCCACCGCAGAAACCGCTTTACAACAGATAAACGATAAATTTAATCAGATAGCAGCAAAGTATGTTGACGCCCAGGATCCATTAAAGGATAAAGATTCAATAGCAAAAGATATAAAAACACTTGCAAGCGAAATTGATTCCATATTAAAAAACACAAACATAAACGGGCATAATCTGTTAGCACAGTCTGACGGTACAGCCCTTGCTTCAAATGATACGTTTGATTTAGGCGGCAATACTTTTACCGTCGATTTTGCAAGTAGTAGTTATTTAAACATAGATACTATTAAATCCACATTGGAAGGTGGTACAGTAGTAATTCCAGATTCCGGAGTTTCTTTTTATAGTAGCAGTCAACTAATAAATACTTCAGATGCCTATACAGGTGGTGCCCAGACGTCCACAATTACAGTAACATTTGCTAATGGAACTTCATCTGATTTTGATGTCTCGACAGCAGGTTGTTCAAATAAAGGTGACATCTACAATGCTATAAAAAATGCTGCCGCTTCGCAGAATCCCGGGGTTTCTCTTTCCTGGATTGGAGCCCCAACTTATGGAGTTCCAAGAGTTTCTGCTACTGGTTCATATATTACAAGTTTTAAAACCACAAGCGGAGTTGATATAGTAGGAGAACTTGGTCTTACAAGAGAGGTGCAAGATACGATAATTACCAGCGGCGGGCTTTTAAGTACGGATACAGATACAATCATTGCATCGGCAGAAAATCTTACAACAGCCCAAGATAATGTGAGATCTGCACTGGGTAGAACAGGCAATTTAATTCAAACAGCAGATTCAAGAAGTGAATTCCTTACAGCTTCACTTGCTAATAATACAGCAACAATATCAAGCATTTTTGATGCAGACGTAGCCGAAGAACAACTAAAGGCAACAAAGGGTAATATCGGAATACAGATTGGCACAGCAATGTTCTCTCAGTTGAACACTGCACCACAGCAATTGCTCTCGTTATTTTAGTTGGGTTATTCAATAATGATTTAGAATTTAGCAGAGCAAAATTTTACGTTTCCCGTCAGTAAATATTTTCTGACGGGAAAGGAAATTCTGTTTCCTCAATTCTTGCTATTGCTTTTAATCTTACTCTAATCAATCCTGTAGCAACTCAATTTGTTACACATAGACCTACAGGGATCATTCATAATCTCAATTACCTTGCTACTCCACAGGTGGGTTAGCAACTTTCACCATTTCATAAGTAACTGTTTTATTGTCTGCACGTAAGCCTGTCCATATCATCTTATCTCCTGTAATGGAAAACTGCCAGCATTCAAAGGCTTTACCAACAATACCGCTGTTAATATCATTGGAGTAGTTGCTTACAAAAAGATTCTGGTACAAAAAATATTTTCCTTCATTATCCGTTTTCTTAATCCACTTATTGTTTTCATCATGGTAGTAATAGTTGTAGGTACCGTCTGCAAAGTATTCCCAGTAATGGTAAGTTGTATCGTTGTTATTGTCTGAAGTACATTTGCCGTACCATACTCCGGTAAACTGGCTGCTGTAATCTTTGGTAATCCTTTTACAGGTATATTCGATGGGATTTGTATAATCAACACCATCAATAATTATTTTGGAATCAGAATATTTCAACAGGGAGTCATTCAGCGAAATAATTTTTAGCTCAAGATGATAAACTTTTCCCAAAATATCTTTGCCGTCTATACTAATAACATCATTATTAACAGAAAAGGTATAATCAGAATTTTCCATCCAGATTTTATTATTCTCGTCCAGTTGAAAACCTGTTGCATACATTTCAACATAATTTGTTTTGAACTCCATTACGAAAGAAGCATCGGTAAATATTGGGTTATTATTTGCTTTAGTATTTACCCATTTCCCCATCAGCAGTTTTGTAAACTCTGCTTCAACAGGCATTTCATCTTCTGAGCAGCCTAACGGCAGCAAAAAGAAAATAATAACAAAAATACATTTTAAAAGGCGGACGGATTTCATTTGTAATATTCCTTCTTCAATTTAAAAAATAATGTTGCCTTATTGCTTCAACAGCAGGCTATTCATTAATTCAATGTAACGGGAGATATATTTAGTAATGGATTTTCTTCTGTACTGCATTATAAAACGCGGGTGTTCAAGTATTTCAATTCTGTCAAATAATTTCACTTCATCATTTACCTGTTTTAGAAATTCACCATTCTTCTTACCAAAGGAAATAACAACATCTTTTCTTCCACCAAAGGATATTTGTTTTTTCACCGACGAATATATTTCAGTTTTGAACGTATCGATAAGCTCTTTGCTGTCGTAATAATTACAGTTCTTTCCGTCTTTAATTATTGCAAGAGGATATAACGCGGTAAGATAATAACTACTGAAAAATTTTCCGGCACCGCCGAATTCATTTATAACTTTATATACAAACTCACTCGAGATTTCTTTCCTGTTGCTTAAATTGTTTTGGATACAGCATTCAACTTTAAGCGCAACAGGATCAGTAAATGATATGCCCGTAAGGCCACCGCCGTAACGTCCGGGATTTATTCCGAAAATAAAAACACGCGGATTGTTATCGTTATAATATTTTGTAAAGAATTCTTTAACGATTGCTTTGACATTTTTATCCGGATAGGGATTCATTACTTCAATGCCTGCGGGCAATTTACTCCGCACAACAATGTTATTAAAATAACTAACGGCCTTAGAAGAAAAAGAAATCATACAACCTCGTAGAGCAGAAATATCAAGGGTCAACAAAATAATTCAAATTTGTGCCGACCAATATAAAACAACATTTTCTTTTATTCAGTAGTAATTCTCCAAATCTTCAAATTCATTTAATGTAAAATTTACATTACTGAAAAGTTACAAATTTTCAGGATCCTTAAGTATATTGTTTACATCAAATATTATATTTGACGAAATATTTCTTGTACTAAGCCATTCCGAATATTGAATATCAAGTAAGTTAACTTTGAATAGAAATAAATTAATATTCCCAGGGTGAAAACAGTTATGAAAATCTTCATTAACATTTGTTTTATTTTGTCTCTTGTAACCTCATTTATTTTTGGTCAGCCGGGTACGGCAATAGAGTATAAGAGAAAAACCCCAGATGGACTTGTTGGTAACGGACGCAGTGTTGTTAAAGTACGGCCTAACGGATTTGAATTTCATTCTGGTGGTGATGCAAAAGGAACATTCAAGATTCTAATTAATAATAAAACTTTCGATATACAATCTGCTGAAGCCGGTTCTGTATTTTTCCCAGGTGGTGTTCTTTATAACATTATCATAGAAGGTATGACTATAGAAATTCTTCATGGCGCTACTGAAGAAAATGCATATACTGTTGCCTTTCATGTTAAGGGAAAAAAGAAAAATATTAAATTAGAAGTGCAACAACTTGGTACACCAACTCTTTCTTCTTCAGGAATAGTATCAGTACCAATGAAGAAAAACACAGGAGAATTAATCCTGTACACAGGCACAACTGCACCATACGGTACATTTGATGAATTGCGAAAACAATTTGAGGCTCCGTATAAAAATGGATTTCAGATGCAATCTCCATCTGCCCTTATAGATCGTGCAATTCCATTTAACCGTTATTTGCTTGATCTTGGATTTGACGGACGTTTGCATGTATGCGAAATATTCCGTTGGAGGGATGTATGGTCACGCGATTTAGGTTCTGGACTTGTACCCGGTGCAATGGCATCAGGACAATTTTCCAGAGCGCGTACAACTATTGAATACGATCTAAACCGCTATGCAACAAAGAATCCACGTGGATTGAAGGTAACAGATGATCCTTCACAAGGAGGTTCTGCAGAAGGAACAGCCTGGTTAACAAGAGCAGTGTGGAAGTATTATCTTCTAACAGGCGACAAAGAATTTCTGGCTAAAGCTGCCGGAATATTAATGACTTGGATAAATGCATGGATTGATAGGGATTACCGCAATGAAGGACATTTAATTGATGTTACTGAATGGATGGATCATTCAAGATTCTTTCTTTTTCCTGACGGCGCAAGAATATTATATTCAAATGTCCTTTTTGCAGATCTGCTGAATACATTTTCAAAAATAAAAAAAGTACTTGACGATAATAAGGCTGCTCAACAATTAGAGTCAGTAAGAGATAGATTCATTGCCGGAATTAATAACATTATGTGGAATGAATCAAATAACGAATATGATAATCTCAATCTTTGGGGCAGACGCGATGAACGTTCTTCCTCTGCGGAAAATGCTCTGGCAATTTTATGTGGAGTTGTACCGAAAGCACGAATTGGAAATATTTTAAAAACAATCCGTGAAAAAAACTGGCGTAGCGCAGGTTCTACAACAATCTTCCCACCAATGACTCATGTTGATATATCTATCGATCATAATTATAAAATGTGGCCATGGTGGAATGCGGTTGAAGCGCGTGCACGACTGCTTTACGGCGATATTGAAGGCGGAATTCATCTTCTTGAATGTTGTTCTAAAACCCTGGAAGATGAGCATTACCCCGGATTAATGGAAGAATTAACTTCTCCCGAAGGTATTACTGAAGGAGGTAATGCTTTCCTTACTGCGGCGGGTTCATACCAAGATGCTGTTATTGAGGGATTGCTCGGTATTGAAATTCTTGAACCGGGTTGTTCACGAATCCGCGTAAAGCCGAATGTACCGGCAGTATGGAAAAACTGGAAGGCGGTTGTTCCACTTCCATTTGGTGAAATTATATTAGCCCAAAAAGAAGGAATTCTTAACATTAAAGTAACTGATGCACGGGTTAAGATTGTTGAGTCTCCAAATAATTCCGTTGTCGAAGGAGCGATAAGAGATGATGTTTCTCCAAAGACTTTTCCAATTCTTGCAATTCTACCGGAAGTAAAACCAATTGAATTCCCTCAGTTGAAAAATAGAAACACAGCAATATTTTTCGACAGCAGCTTTTCAAAGACATTACCGGAAGGACTACCGACAAGATATGTTTCAGTTAATGAACTTGCTCATCTCGATACGACAAATATTTCGGCATTAATTA
Organism: uncultured Melioribacter sp.; assembly: GCA_964537965.1. Classification (GTDB taxonomy): domain Bacteria; phylum Bacteroidota; class Ignavibacteria; order Ignavibacteriales; family SURF-24; genus SURF-24. The sequence goes on from CAZIDB010000120.1 coordinate 9,275, forward strand.
TTCCCGGCAATGCTCTTCCATTAAAAACATTTGCAGGAGAGGAGATTCGTCCTGCACTTTCAAAATTTCTTGATGCCGGCAACGCAATTGTATTTTATGGAGCAACCATGCACAACCGCGGAACAATGGGTGAAACAGGCGGAGTAGTTGATTGGTACGATTTCCGCCCAAAAATTTTATCCCATCCGATCAGCGGTTGGGTTTTTAAAACTTCACGTGACGGCATAAATGTAACACACGAGAAAGAATCAGGATTTGTAAATGGCTGGTTTAAACCGGAGCTTGAGGATAAAGATTGGACTCCAATTAAAGTCCCGGGATTATGGGAAGATCATCTTAAAGAACCTTACGACGGCTGGGGGTGGTATAGAATTCATTTCTGCCTTTCAAAGGAAGCAGAAGGCAAAACTATTTTACTTGACATGGGTGAAATTGATGACGCAGACTGGACATTTTTAAATGGAGTTTTTATTGGTTCGGAGAATGGCTGGCAGAGATACCGCCGGTATGTATTAAAACCCGGTGATTCTTTTTATGCTGCATTGAATTTCAGTGGAGATAATGTAATTGCGATTCAGGTTTATGATGGCGGCGGTGGCGGCGGATTATATATCGATTCAACAAAATTAAGTATAGAGACTAACCATTTTACCTGGATGCCTATTGATATTAAAACCGGGATGACACTTTTTACTCCAGAACGGTTTGGTGTTGTATCCTGGGGACCTGGCGGGGATTTCTTTAATTCCTGGGAAACATCACGCGGCGCTTTCGGATTCAAGATTAATGGCAGCGGGATTGAATTTACTGGGCATCTTTCGGAAATGTCTGATATAACCGGAAACGTTCAGGAAGCATTTACTGATTTTGCTATCAGCAAACCTTTACTTTTTCAACCGCTGGCTTTTACAACTACACAACGAAAACTTTTAATTCCGGATAATGGTGAAGTATTTCCCTGTATGGCTCGTATTATTAATACAATAACCGGTGGAGAGTTTTTCCTTATACCTGCATCAGTTACAAAAACTTCAGCAGGATTAGATGTTTTAAATAAATTAAAATTGAACAGATAGCTCTTAAGCGAATGGCGGTGTTATGAAAAAATATTTCATTCTTCTCTTTGTCTTATTTTGCTCAATACTTTATTGTAAAGAATCATCCGATCACCAGACAATTGTTGTCATTACTCCTCATCCGGATGATGCAGAAGCATCCTGCGGAGGATTAATTGCCAATTCAGTTTTAAAAGGTGATAATGTTATCATATTAACTATGACCGGCGGTGAACTTGGCATATGGGGCAAAAGCAAGGAAGAAGCGCGGTCGATTCGCGCAGAAGAGGCTCGCAATGCCGCTGCTGTTCTGGGAACAAAAGTCGAATTCTTTGGAGCAATTGATGGGTCGCTTGCTGTTGATTCTGCAACAACAAATAGACTTAAGGAAATTCTGTTACGCTTAAATCCGGATATTGTGCTTGCCCCTTGGCCTCTTGATGTTCACTCAGATCATCAGGCATCTGGACTGCTTGCCTGGCGTATATTTCAATATCAGTGTTTTACATTCGATCTCTATTTTTATGAAACAAGCAATAGCCCTCACACAAAAACTTTTCAGTTTTCCCCAACAGACTATATTGATATAACAGACGTTATAAAGAAAAAACAGGAAGCTCTCTACCAGCAAAAATCGCAAGGCCCTGCAGACTGGTGGGGGATGTATGAGCACATGGCTATTGTTCATGGTTATGCAGCGGATGTTCCTTATGCTGAAGCATATATTAAAGCACGGACATTTTCAGGTATGGGAGGACGACAGGGAATAGTTAGTAAAGTTCTCATTAAACAAAAATGAAATGAAAGAATTATTGCTAATGTTTATACCTTTGAAATATAATATTTCATCAAACACTCGCCTTATACAGTTTATATGAAAATGTGAGGTTGAGAAAACGAGTTCTTAATTAAGCAACAAAAGTCTTCACAATCCTTCCTCGCTTAAGAGTAGGGTCATTATTGTAATTGCCGCAGTTCCTAATTCCATTTCCCTTGGATTCACCGCATCAAAAGTATCATTGGCGGAATGATGGTAATCAAAATACCTTTGCCAATCCGGTACGTAGCCGACTTTTGTTTTGCAGTTTTCTATTTTAGAAATATCAACACCGCTTCCCCCTTTTCTAATCCAGTCAATTCCTGTCTTTTCGAAAAGCGGCAGCCAGCTTTGTATTTTAAGTAATGTCATAGAATCTGTATCGACATAAAATCCTCTGGGAGTAAAAGCCCCTCTATCAGACTCAATTGCTGCAATATGTTTCTCCTTTGAAGATAAAGCATAGTCAGCATATTCTTTTGCTCCCTTCGAACCATTCTCTTCATTTATGAAGAACACACATCTTAATGTTTTTTTAAGTTTTATATTCAGGCGTTTAAAAAGATCAAGTACTTCCATTGTTTGAATACAGCCCGCACCATCATCATGAGCTCCGCAGGAAACATCCCACGAATCAAAATGTCCACCAACAACAATCACTTCTTCAGGATGTTCACTTCCTTTAATTTCACCAATAACATTATAGGATTGAACTTCATCTTCATTTTTGCAGGACAGGTTTAAATTTATTTTAAGGTCCGGATCTTTTTGTAAAACTTTGCTTAGAAAATCAGCATCAACTAAACTAATTGCAGCAGAAGGAATAGCTTTAAGCGAATCAAAAGATGCAGTAACACCGGTATGAGGAACATTATCATGTTTAGATGTTGCAGAGCGAAGTATCATTGCAACAGCCCCGTACTTTGCGCATTCAAGCGGGCCGTTATATCTCTCGTTTGCAATCTCACCGTAACTTTCAAATGTGTTAAAATTTTTTACGTTGAAAGGCTTGTTAACAAAAACAATTTTTCCTTTAACATTCCCGCCAAGTGTTTTTAATTCTTCAGTTGATTTAACTTCAACAACTTTTGCAGTAATTCCTTTTTTATTTGTTCCTATACTGCTGCCCAGAGCAGCAATGGAAAGTTTTCGTCCTTTATTAAATTTTGATTTTACAATTACAGCCTTTTCAGTATTTCCGCGGACCCATTTAGGAACCATTGTTGGCTGAAGCCAGACTTTATCAAAGCCCAGTTGATTCATCTTCGCTTCCGCCCATTTAATTGCTTTAATTGAATTATCCGAACCGCTGAGGCGATGACCGAATCCGCAAAGCTCTCTCAGGTAATCATATCCTTTTCTTTTCTCAAGAGCTGAATCGAGAATTGCTTTTGCCTGCTTCTCATACTTTCTTAATAAATCCTGTTCGGCCGACTGTGAATAATACTTACAGCTCATTTGAGTTATAACAAAAACAAATAGTACAATAAAAAAATTTCTCATCCCTTGCACCGTAACCTTTCAAAAATTTTGAATGCAAAATACTAAAAGAAAAAGTTTAGTTCACCCTTTCATCTGAATTTAAAAATTAGCCGGGATAAATTAAAACTTCTTTTTCATTAGAATTTCAGCAGTCTGGTGGACAATTATGCAACCGGATTGCAAATTTGTCCAGATTGGTATATTTTTGCTTATGATTCAACGCGAGATGAAAAATAAGCTTTTGCAGCTTGCAGGAAAATTTCCTGTGATAGCTATTATCGGTCCAAGACAATCCGGTAAAACAACTCTGGTTAAGTCAATTTTCGAAAAATATGTTTACACAAATTTAGAAGATCCCGATACACGCCTGTTCGCCATTAATGATCCGCGTTCTTTTCTTAATCAGCATAACGGGGGAATGATAATCGATGAAGCACAAAGAGTCCCGGAATTATTTTCTTATATTCAAACAATTGTGGATGAAAAAAAAATTCAGGGAAATTTTATTCTTACGGGCTCGCAGAATTTTCTGATGCATCAAAAAATATCCCAGACGTTAGCTGGTCGCGTTGCAATTCAAGTACTTCTTCCATTTAGTCTGAAAGAAATAATTTCTCCTGAATCAAATGAGAATTTTACTACATACGTATTCAAAGGATTTTATCCGCCAATTTATGACAGGCAGATTGAACCAGTAGACTGGTTCCCTAATTATATTCACACGTATCTTGAAAGAGATGTAAGACAAATAAAAAGCATCCCGGATATAAATTCGTTTTCGATGTTTGTTAAATTATGCGCAGGTAGAGTCGGTCAATTATTAAATCTTTCTTCGCTTGCAAACGAAGTTGGAATTTCAATTAATACTGCAAAATCATGGATAAGTGTGCTTGAGGCAAGTTTTATAATATTCCGTTTGATGCCGCACCAGCAAAACTTTAATAAGCGTCTTGTAAAAATGCCTAAGCTTTATTTCTATGATACCGGGCTTGCTTGTTCGCTTTTGGGTTTATCAAATATCAATCAGACAAATACTTATTATCAGCTCGGTTCTTTGTTTGAGAATTTAGTTATTGCAGATTTGATTAAATTCAGATTTAATAAAGGCCTTGATAATAATTTATTCTTCTGGAGGGATAAGTTAGGAAGAGAAATTGACTGCCTGGCAGATTTTGGTATAAATAAAAAAATTATAGAAATTAAGGCCGGAAAAACTATTACAGAAGAATTTTTCAAAGGACTAAATTATTACAAGAGCGTTTCGGCAGATGATTCAACCCGCTCATATATTATTTATGGGGGAGATAAATATCAATCACGTTTAGCTGCAAAAATTTTTCCGTGGAATAATGCCACAGGAATTTTTAATGATGATTAATTGTATTTAGAAAACCACAATATATAGTAACTCAGATGAGGATTTTCTTATGCGCATAAAATTATTCTTACTTATTGCATTAATATTTAATTCATTAGCTGCCCAGCATCTAAGCTTAAATGATTCTTACTTAGAAATAAAAAATGAAAATCTTATTAAGGTGGTAAGGTATTTATCATCCAAAGAACTTGAAGGAAGACTGCCCGGCAGCGATGGTTATAATAAGGCAGCAAACTTTATGGCAAACGAGTTTGCTTATCTTGATCTTAAACCCATGGGTGATAAAAAATATTTTCAATATTTCAACGTTGAGTATAATGAAATACTTGCACCGGCAAAATTGAATTTGATTGAGAACGATCAGGTAAAAAAAGAATTTAAACTTGGAAATGATTATGTCTTCCGGGGATTCACCGGCTCGGGACATATAACCGCACCTTTAGCTTTTGTTGGATACGGCATTACAAACACAAAACTTAATTACGATGAATATGCCGGCATAGACGTAAAGGGCAAAATAGTTATCGCTTTTAAATACAGCCCGAAGTGGAGACTTGAAGATAAATATCATCTTGGTGATTT
>CAZIDB010000121.1:0-11145 GCA_964537965.1 uncultured Melioribacter sp.
CGATCCGGTAGAATCTGTGTGTAAGCGATCTGAACTGTTAAGAAAAGAGTGTATAAAATATACTTCATAAAAGTCTTTCTGAATTATAATAGAAAATAAAGTTTAAAAACGAATTGAAGAGATAAGCAATTCTTATCCTCACCTTAATTTATTTTACATAAAATTTCTAACATGCACAAATAGAGTAGCAGGATGTGCAGGATAAACCTGAAGCTTAATGAGTGAATTGTAACCGAGCAAAAAAAAGTGATAGGTGGATTTATGAACATATCCAGGTACAGTGAGGAAAATTCTTCATAAAAAGGCGAAGTTGTCGCTCCGCCTTATGATTTATAAATGTATTATCTGGTGAATATATATTCTCTTTAGATCAACTGCGTGTTACCACCTGATATGTTTGCTTTCGCCAATTAACTCTTCCATCTTTCTTTTAACAATTTCATCTTTAAATTTCTGGCGTTCATTTAAGGTTTCTTTTAACTTATCCAATTTTTCTCTCAGTCTTTCATATTCTTCTTTCCGGTCGCTCTCCTTCAGTTCAAAAAGTTCATAAAGTTTTTTCTTCAGATCATCTTTTAGTTTTGCTTTCTCGGCATCACTTGCTTTTTGATATTGAGCGCCAAGCGCATCGGTCTGGATGTCAAGTTCAAGAATTTTCTTTGAGCGCTCATTCTGATTACTGAAGTAAGTAAAATCCTCAGATGTTGAGAACAACTGGTATCTTCCCTGTCTAAGGTACTGGTAGTATTTATCCTTGCTGTTTTTCTTTAGCACTTCAAGATATTTCTGAGTTGCTTCAGTGAATTTATTTAATGCTTCTTTTTCATCCTTTGCGCTCAGGCTATCATGAAACCAACCTGTAGTAGCGATGCCGTATTCGCCTTCAGGTGCTTCAATTTCATCCGGGGATGGCGGAGTAGTTATAATAACATCCTGGCTGAATGAAAACCCGGTTAATGATATAAGAAAGAATATCGTTAAGAAATATTTCCGGTGCATAATTTATCTCCTGTGTGTTTCAATTATTAAAATTCAAGTTCGTCAGTTTGTTTTTTAAGTAAATCAATTTGAATGCTTATGCTCTGAATATCAATATCCCAATGGTCATCAAGAGTAGAGCGATAATAATTTTGTTTCAGCTTTGTTACACTTGTTTTGTGTACCTGTTTGTTTTCAGCAGCCACTGCATTTTCTGCTATAGTTGATGCAGGTTCTTCAATTTTAATCACTTCATCCTGTTTCTGTTTAATTTCTATTCTTGGTTTGTATTCTTTGAAGAAGATAATAAGTGCAAAGATCAAAACTATTAGTGTACCGCCGAAGGCAATTTTATAATTACCAACAAAGGTGAATTCGTGTTTTAACCATTCAAATGCAGCAGCGGTTTTCTGTTTTAACGAAAACCTGCTTCTGCTTGTTACAAGATTTATCATCTTATCAAACTTAATTTCACTTATATCTTCTTCGGGAATATTATTATAAGCGTTAAGGAATTTTCTTGTAGTCTTAAGATAATCCGAGCAATCAGCACAGCCAGCAAGATGTTTGTTCCAGAAATTTTTCATCTGGGTGTCCGCCTCAGTTTCAAGATAAAGCCATACCTGCTCTTTGAATTCCTCGCAGATAGATTTTGTGTTATTCATCTTTTTCTGTCAGCTCCTTTCTTAATTTATCAACCGCATAATGCATATGTCCGAGTACTGTATTAATCGGTTCATTTAGTAATCCGGCAATTTCTTTAAAAGTCATTTCACCATGTTGTCTTAAAAGGAAAACCTGTTTTTGTTTTTCAGGAAGTTTATTTATCGCATTGGAAATTTTTAATCCGGATTCTTTTGTAATTAAGATTGTGAATGGATTTAGTCTGTAATCCGGTTCATGTATTTCGTCCATATAAATTATATTGTCTCTTACTTTTCTTTTTCTAAGAGTATCAACAGCAACGTTATGAGCAATCGAAAAAAGCCAGGATGAGAATTTATTCTGTTCATTATATTTTTTCAGGTTCTGCCAAACTTTTAGTAATGTTTCCTGTAGCATATCCTCGGCGTAATCTTTATTTCCACATAACCTAAAAAGATAAGTGAACAGAGGCTTCTTATAAGATTTTACAAGGAAAGAGAATGAATTCCTGTTCCCTTTAAGACAAGCATCGATAAGATCGGTTTCAATATTTTTGTTCCCGGTCTTATTCATGTTTATTGTAAAATCTTTCTTCAAACTTAACTCAGAAATTTTAATTCCTCCGATTTCTTACATCAGTAAACGTATGAGGTTTCAAATTATTGTGCGGCAAATAAAAAAACCCGGCTGGATGGACCGGGTTTTAGTTAAAATAAATTATTAATTATTGAAAATAGCTCAGATCACCGGCACCGTATCTTACAATTTCCGGAGCTTCTGCACTTAAATCAACAATGCTGGATGGTTCTCCCTGCAGGCTTCCGCTCGCAAGCATAAGGTCTACCTGGGAATTGAAGATCATTTTTATTTCTAAAGGATCAAAAAGTACTTCTCCTTTTCTGTTTGTAACGCTTGTGCTAACAATTGGGTTGCCTAATTCTTTTGCCAGTGTTAACGCTACGTTGTGTTTTGGAATTCTTATTCCGACTGTTTCTCTTTTGGTCCATAATTTTTTTGGTACTTCTCTTGCAGCGGGAAGTATAAAAGTATAAGGACCCGGTAAATGATGTTTCATTGCTTTATAGGCGAAATCGGAAACCTTTGCATATTGAGCGATCTGTTTTAAATCCGGGATAACAAAACTAAATAATTTAGTTCCGGAATCCTGTTTAATATCAAACACACGCTCAAGCGCTTGTTTGTTGAAAATATCACAGCCGATCCCGTAGATTGTATCGGTTGGATAAATTATCACACCTCCACTTTTAAGGACTTCCACGGCTTTATTTATGTACCGTAATTGAGGTGTTACTGGATGGAGTTCATAATATTCCATTCCACGCTCCTATTAGTTTTTAAGTATGGTAAGAAATAAGGAATTGGGAGAAGAAAAGAAGTAACATTAATTAAAGTCCAATTAATTTTTTATTCACCTAATAAGATATAATACTTAATGAAATAGTCAAGAGTCTTGTGGATTAAGTTTTAATTTTTTTTTCCGGGAAGTGAGTTTGGTTACAATATTTTATATTTGGAATACATTTAAGTGATTTAGCCATGAAAAATAAATTGCCGCGCCAGGTTGTTATTTTAAGTCTTGTAAGTCTTTTTACAGATGTTGCAAGTGAAATGCTTTACCCTGTTACCCCAATCTTTTTGACTACGGTTCTTGGCACATCAATGGCTGCTGTTGGTATTATTGAAGGGCTTGCAGAAGTTACTGCCGGTTTACTTAAAGGATATTTCGGCTTTCTATCGGATAAAATCGGAAAGCGTTCCATCTTTGTAATTATTGGTTATGGGCTGTCTGCAATTTCAAAACCTTTACCCGGACTTCTGCCTCATTTTTCTACTGTTCTTTTTTCAAGAATTTCCGATAGAATTGGTAAGGGAATAAGAACAGCCCCAAGAGATGCATTGCTTGCAAGTTATGCAGAAGGGAATACCGGCGCTGTATTCGGTTTCCATAGAGGAATGGATACACTTGGCGCTGCATTCGGACCAATATTATCACTTATACTTTTAGGAATTTACCCGGAGAATTATACTTTAATTTTTCTGATAGCATTTATTCCTTCAGTTATAGCAATGGGTTTTACGTTACTTGTAAAGGACAAACAGTTTATTCCCAAATCCAAAGACAAAGGACGTTACTCAACATTCTGGCAATCATCGCCTTCAGAATATAAAAGGTTGGTTGTTCTGCTTACAATCTTTTCTCTTGTTAACAGCAGTGACGTATTTTTAATTTTGAAATCAAGGGATATATCTCAATCAAGTACTCTTGCCATTGCAGGTTATATTTTCTATAACCTGGTTTATGCAGCGTTCTCATATCCGGCAGGAATTCTTTCCGATAAGTTTGGTAAAAAGAAAATATTTGTTTCTGGGTTACTGATTTTTTCTTTGGTTTATTTTGGTTTTGGTATTTCCCAAAATGTTATACTTATGTGGTTTCTTTTCGCTCTGTATGGAATTTATGCCTCGGCGACCGAGGGAGTTGCAAAAGCCTGGGTTTCAGATTTGATTCCCAACGAGTATAGGAGTTCGGCAATCGGATTGCTTACAATGCTATCAGGTTTTGCTGTTATGCTTGGCTCGGTCATTACCGGATTTCTGTGGGATCAGTTCGGTTCTGCAGTACCTTTCTATTTATCATCTGTGGTAAGTTTCATTATCTGTTTAATATTAATGAAATCCAAATAATGGCGAACCTGCTTTTACAGGATGTTACGCAATTTTCCATTTAATTCCTCTTTTTCGTATCTTGGAACAAATTTTTAGCGATTTGATGAATGTCTTCAGATATTAAAAAACTGGCGGTTGTTGCGGTTAGCGGAGGAATGGATAGCTGTGTTACAACAGGAATTGCAAGCAGAGAATATGAACTGGCTTTGGCTCATTTTAATTATGGGCAAAGAACAGAAAAACGGGAATTAAAAGCATTCAATGAAATTGCAGATTTTTATTCCGTTCAGAAAAGATTGGTTATTGATTATACCCACCTCGCCAAAATTGGCGGATCATCTCTGACAGATAAAAATATTGCAGTATCATATGCTGATTTATCCAATAAAGAAATTCCATCTTCCTATGTGCCGTTTCGTAACGCGAATATTCTTTCAGCGTGTATTAGCTGGGCAGAAGTGCTTGGTGCATCTGCAGTTTTTATTGGTGCTGTTTATGAAGATTCTTCCGGCTACCCGGATTGCAGGCCCGAGTTTTTCTCTGCCTTTGAAAAGATGGCAGAATTTGGTACCAAACCGGAAACTAATATCAGAATAGAAACTCCAATCATTCATCTCTCAAAAAAGGAAATTGTACTTAAAGGAATTGAACTTAAAGCTCCGCTTCATCTAACGTGGTCATGTTACCAGGATGAGGAAAAAGCATGCGGCGTTTGCGATAGCTGTGCACTTAGGCTGAGAGGTTTTCGATTAGCTGGAGTTGAAGATCCAATTCAATATAAAGTTAGACCAACATATTAAAAATAAGCCGGAAAAATTATGAACGATAAAAGTAAACTGTTAGAAACATTTGAAAATAAATATAGCAACAGAGATTACACAATTATTCACGAAGCACCGGAGTTTACATCCGTTTGCCCTAAAACCGGTCAGCCGGATTTTGCTACAATCATGCTTGAATATATTCCTGATAAACTTTGTGTGGAATTGAAATCGTATAAGTTTTATCTGCAGTCATTCAGGAACGATGGAATATTTTATGAGAATGTGACTAACAGAATTCTTGATGACCTTGTTGAAGTGCTTCAGCCACGATACTTAAATATTACCGCACGCTTTAGCGTCCGCGGTGGTATTTCATCTGTAATTGAAGTGGAATATAAAAAATGAAACGACCCGAATTTCTATATGGAATTCACAATAGCTGGCTAAGCCTGATTATTTATATGTTATTTCTTCTTCATAAGGAATGAGAGTAAAAATTATGACTGTTATTTAACGGACAAATTTTTAATCATAATTAAGGAAGATAAAAATGGCTAAAAGAATATTAAAAAGATCCTGGGCTGAAAACTTTAAAATAAAAGTTGTTGAACCAATTAAAATGACAACTAAACAGTACCGGGAAAAAGCTGCTAAAGAAGCAGGTTACAATACATTCTTGTTAAAATCAGAAGATGTTTATATTGATTTGCTGACTGACAGCGGCACAAATGCAATGAGTGATTATCAATGGGCTGGTATGATGATTGGTGATGAGGCTTATGCAGGAAGTAAAAACTTTTATAACCTATGGAATAACGTTAAAAAATATTATGGCTTCCCTTACTTTGTTCCTACGCACCAGGGAAGAGCCGCTGAACATTTAGTTTCAAAAATATTAATCAAACCCGGGGATTTTATTCCCGGTAACATGTACTTCACTACAACCAGGCTGCATCAGGAATTAGCGGGAGCAACTTTTGTTGATGTTATAATTGATGAAGCTCATGATGCCCAGAACCTTCATCCTTTTAAAGGAAATATTGATTTAAAGAAACTTGATAAACTTGTTAAGGAAGTTGGTGCAGATAAAATTCCTTATGTAAGTTTGGCGGCGCCTGTTAATATGGCCGGTGGGCAGCCTGTTTCAATGGCAAACATTGTTGAAGTTTATGAATACTGTAAAAAACATAAAATAAAATTATGGCTTGATGCCACACGCGCAACGGAAAATGCTTACTTCATTAAACTAAGAGAAAAAGGTTACCAGAATAAAACTGTTGCAGAAATCCTTAAGGAGATGTGCAAATACTTTGAAGGAATATGGGTTAGTGCCAAGAAAGATTTAATGGTTAATATCGGCGGTTTTCTTGCTACCAGAAACAGAACCGTTTACCTTGAAGCCAGAAACTTATGCGTTGTGTATGAAGGATTGCATACTTACGGCGGTCTTGCCGGAAGAGATATGGAAGCAATGGCAAGAGGAATTGAAGAGATGGTTGACTTCGATACAATTCACGCAAGAATCGGGCAGGTTGAATATCTTGGTAAAAAATTACTGGAATACAATGTCCCGATTGTTCTGCCTATCGGCGGTCATGGTGTTTTTCTTGATGCTAAAAAAATATTATCGCACTTAAAGCAAACGGAATTTCCGGCGCAGACACTTGCAAATGAAATTTATGTCGATTCAGGTGTAAGAGGAATGGAGCGCGGAATTGTTTCTTCTGGCAGAAATAAAGTAACGGGTGACCATAACTATCCTAAGCTTGAATTAGTGAGACTTACTTTTCCAAGAAGAGTTTATACCCAGGCTCATCTTGATGTAACTCATGAATCTATCGTTTCTGTTTACGAGGATAGAAAGAAAATAAAAGGATTAAAAATGGTATTCGAGCCGAAGTACTTGCGTTTCTTCCAGGCTCGTTTTGAAAAACTGAAATAATTATAAGGCGGAGTTTTCTCCGCCTGCTTTTAATATTACAAAATAAATTATGTGAATATGGGTGTGGTTCTATCCCGCCTGTTTTCTCAGACAAAATGTTTATAAAGAATTATTAGTTGGAAAGCGCTGCCGGTTTATATGATCAATGCTATTCAAATAAAGAAAAGTTTTCTTGCAGACAGGGATAAGATTTTTAAAGATCCCGCAAAGATTGATGAAGCTTTTAAGTTTTGTGTAGAGTATAGTCTTCTTGTTGAAGAATGTATTTTTAAAATACTTGAAGGAAGTAAATTCAATTTTGCACTTGCTTCTGCGGGCAGCTTTAGCCGCAGAGAACTTTCTCCTTATTCTGATATTGACCTGATGTTTATTGTTGATAACCTGGAAGAAAACGATAAGCAAATACAATCAGCAGTAAGATTATTATGGGATTGCGGTATAGAGGTTTCTCATACTGTACGGGATTTTAATGATATTAAAAAATATCTTGAAGAGGATTTACATGGATTTACGCAATTTATCGAAACAAGGTTTCTGATTGGCAATGAAAAACTTTTTTCTGAATGGGTTGCAAGTATCTTCAAGTGTATTAGCGAAGAAAAACAAACACAATTAATAATCCAGTTCTTTAACGATACGGAACAACGTTTAAAAAAATACGGCTCATCTTCCAAACAACTTGAACCAAACGTGAAATATTCTGCCGGGGGATTGAGGGATTTGCAGGCAGTTGAATGGATTTATTCAATTAAAAACCGAACAAGCCTTGTTGACCAGAATGAAATTACGCAGAGTGAAAGTTTTATTACTATGCTGCGCTCACAAAAAGGCAGTTCACATAAAGAAACAAAAAGGGTACTGGAGAGTTACGAGTTTATTCTGAAAGTCAGGAATCTTCTTCACCTTGTATGCAAACAAAGAAATGACAGGCTTGAATATTCTTCTCAGGAAAAAATAGCAAGGCAGTTGAATTACCACGGGCATAATGCCGTAGTTCAGTTTATGAGAAAATATTTTGAAGCTTCCAACGTGTTAAGCCGGTTTTTCAAAACTATGACCCGCCACGTTGAGGAAGAAATTACAATGCCGCTATCAAATTTTCTTGCGGTTCAGCTTGATGAGGATTTCTTCCTTAAAGGGAATACACTTTCCATAATTCAGAACAGGGAATTAAACCTCTCTGATATACTCAGAGGATTCTACTACCGGGGTCTGTACTCAGCACGATTTGATGAAAACCTACGCTCGCTCATAATTGAAAGCTCCGAAAACATTGAAGAAAATAAATTGTTAGGACTTCATTCTTCAGTCTTCTTCAGAGAAATTATCCGGCTTCCAAAGAATGTCGGAGATACTTTATATCATCTTAACGAACTTGGAATTCTGAAAGTTATTTTGCCTGAATATAAGGATCTGAACGGATTTTTCCAGCCCGGCGTTTACCATCATTACACTGCGGATGAACATACAATTGTTGCGATTAAAAATGTTGAGAAGCTGCAGAACGAGGAAACCTTGCTTGGACGCTTGTACACCGGTTTGAAAGAAAAAGATATTCTTTTTCTTGCTTTAATTTTTCATGATGTTGCAAAACCTATCAGCATTTCCGGGCATGAAATACTTGGTTCCGAAATTGCTTCTTCTGAAATGTTCAGGCTTGGTTATTCGGAAGAAGAAGTTGAGAAGGTAAAATTTCTTGTTGTTAATCATTTGTATATGGAGCAAATTGCTTTCCGCCGTAATTTAAATGATGCTGAAACATTAAATACTTTTACTTCCAGGTTTGAATCGGTTGAACAACTTGATTTGTTATACCTTGTTACTTTTGCAGATCTCTCCGCTGTTAATCCCGTTGTATGGACAGAATGGAAAAGTAATTTATTGGAAGAACTCTACCGTAAATCAAAAGCAATGCTTGAAGAGCAGGTTTCCGGTGAAGAGATTCTTTATTCAAGTGTAATCACTTTCCCAAGTTCATTTTCGGGGCTTGATTCAACACTGCAGGAACATATCGAATCAATAAATGATATGAGCTATACCCAGATATTTACCGAGGAAGAAATTGCAAGTCATCTTGAAGAAATTGAAAAAGGGAATCTGATTTCGGTATTCTTTAAAGAGTTAAATGCTTTTACAAATATTACAGTAATAACAAAAGATCAACAGATGCTCCTTTCTAAATTGTGCGGAGTACTTGCCATAAATGATTTGAATATTCACGATGCACGAATCTTTACAAGAAAAGACGGAATTGTAATTGATAGCTTTGCTGTTTCAGATTTCAGAACTCATAAACTTGTTGAACCGGAAAGATATCCTAAAATTGAAAATGATTTATATGAGGTTCTTGCAGGCACGCTTCAGCTTACAAATGAAATGACAAGGATGAAATCCAAGTGGTGGAGAATTGAAAATAAATTTTTCAAACGATCAGGTAAAGTAAAAATTGTTTTTGAAGAGCATGAAAAATTTTCAATATTAGACATCTTCTCGCCGGACAGGCTTGGATTGCTTTATACTATTACACAGAAAATGAGTGAACTTGGTCTTTCAATTTACTTTGCAAAAATCTCAACAAAGGCAGATGATGTTGTTGATTCATTTTACCTGCTTGACAGAAACGGGCGCAAAGTTTCCGTTAGTGATTATGAATTTATAAAAACAGAATTGACTGAAGCTATAGAACAGATTTTATAATTTATTTTTGGGATGAAAGTACTGATTCAATATTGAAGGAGGAGTGAATTGGATGGTCTTTCATCCCAATCTTTTATAAGAGGGATCTCGCATGAATTTCATGGAAAAGGAAAAGAACATAGGTATACTGGACTCAGGTTACGGCGGTTTAACTGTTGTAAAAAAAATATTTTCCGTTTTGCCTAAAGAGAACATAGTTTATGTTGGGGATACTGCAAGAGCACCTTATGGTTCAAGATCTGAAGAAGAAATTCTTGAATATTCAAAAACAGTATTGAAATACCTGCTTAATAAGAACGTTAAGCTTATTGTAATATCAAGCAACACCATTTCATCTGTAGCCTGCGATGAATTAAAAAAGATTACAACCATCCCGATAATAAACATAGTATATGCCGGCGCAAAAAAAGCGGTTAAATCAAACGTAAAAAAGACAGGAGTAATTGGTTCACCTGCAACAATCTCAAAATCGGCTTATTCAAAATTTATTTACTCATTTAATGCTGAGATTGAGGTGATTGAGAAAGCTTGCCCTGTTCTTGTTCCTCTTATTGAAGATGAATCAAATAGCAAAATTAATATTGAATCTGATTTGGGAGAATGTCTTTCAGGTTTCAGAGAATTAAAAATTGATTCACTAATCCTTGGCTCTGCTTATTACAGACTTGTAAAAGATGAAATTCAGAGAGCAATCGGAAATGATATTAACCTGATAGATCCATATGATGATATTGGTATGATTGTGAAAAGCGAACTTGAAAGAATTGGCTTACAAACAAATTCTGCCGGCTTGGGAAACCAGGATTATTTTTTTAGTGATTTACCAAATGACTCAGAAAGAATTATAAAGATGTTTCTTGGTGAAAAGGTAAAATCAGTGCAGAAAGTAAACCTGTAATGTTTATGGAAAAGAAAAAATATAACTTTTTTAAAATAAAATTGGAAGAATTATGAAAAAGAAAAAATTAGTAAAGTCCAATAAAAAACTTGTCGTTCATGTTTATGATACCCGCCAGGGTAAAGATTACGGCGGAATGCATCTTAGTTTTGGCGGTTCTTTTGGTGTTGATGGCACCGTTTACCGCGAGGCAGATATGATTGTTATCGAACTGACAGACGGACGAATGCTGATACTTCCTTTTGCTTCCATCGCGGTGGAAACGGAACCGATGTAGACAGGGAAGGCGGAGTGAAGAATTGGAAATTGGTTATTGTGAGTTGATTATTGGACATTTAATGGATTGTAATTCTGTGGTAATTCAATAGTCAATAGTCATTCAATTGTAATTAAGTTGGCAGAGGCGGAGTGAAGAATTGGAAATTGGTTATTGTGAGTTGGTTATTGGACATTTAATGGATTGTAATTCTGTGGTAATTCAATAGTCATTCAATTGTAATTAAGTTGGCAGAGGCGGAGTGAAGAATTGGAAA
>CAZIDB010000121.1:11245-14353 GCA_964537965.1 uncultured Melioribacter sp.
AATCTTTCATCCTTGCATACTTGCATGATTTATTTTCCATCTCACATCTACCATCTCACATCTTACATCAAACCTTACGCTTTTTCTTTCGATTTCATTCAAAGATGCAGCTTTGCCATCTGAATTCCGCAGATACTTTTAGCATCCGATAATTCGCCTGTTCTAATCATCTCATCAATCTCTTCAAAAGAATACTCAAATACTTCCATTCCGTATTCACCCTCTTCACGGTTATGATCTCCTGCGACAAGATTCTTTGCAAGAAAGATGTACAGGGTTTCTGTGCAGAAACCGGGAGTTGTATAAATATAACCCAGCTTAATTATGTCGTCTGATTTATAACCTGTTTCTTCTTCTAATTCCCTTATTGCACAATTTAATGGATCTTCTCCTTTATCTAATTTACCGGCCGGTAATTCTGTAATTACTTTCTGCAGAGGGTACCTGAATTGCTTAACAAATATTACTTTCCCTTCTGAAGTAAGCGCAACAACAACAGCACCTCCGGGATGAATTGCAATTTCTCTTACTCCTTCATTACCGCTTGTGTATTCAAGCTGGTCAACCTGAAGGTCAAATACTTTACCTTTAAAAAGAACTTCGCTTTTCTTCAATTTAAAATTCATTATTCTTCCTTCCTTAAAAATTACCTGTTGTAATAAGGAATTAATTCACTGCCTAAAAATTTTAATGTTGCCGTAATTACTCCAAGGTCATCAAGATAACCAACCAATGGAGCTAAATCCGGAATCGTATCAATTGGAGCGATAAAATAAATTAATGCTGCAACAACAATTGCTTTACGATGCCAGGATACATAAGGATCCCTCATATAATGGAACAACGCCAAAATATCTTTGGCAAAAGAAATCTTCTTCCCGTACTTCTCAAGTTTGTACCAAAGATTATCTTCAACTATTTTTTTCTTTACTTCATAATCCTCTTCGTACATTTCATTGTAATCAAGATCATTAATGTTTGGAATTCTTCCTTCCATTTTGAAACTCCTACTTTTTAAATCTTTCAAACCAGTTAAAAATTGTATTCCACCATAAACGGGAATTTTGCGGTTTGGTAACAAAGTGACTTTCATCCGGGAAATACAGGAATTCGCTTTCAACACCTTTTCTCTTCAATGAAGAAAATAGTTGAAACGCCTGTTCCTCTGATACGCGGAAATCTTTCCCTCCGTGAATTACAAGCATTGGTGTTTTAAAATTCTGCACATACTGATGAGGTGACCATTTCTGATAAACTTTTCTGTTCTGCCATGGAGTTCCGCCGAATTCCCATTCGGGAAACCATAATTCTTCTGTTGTTCCCCACATACTTTCTAAGTTAAAAACGCCGTCGTGGCAAACAGTTGCATTGAATCTTGTTGTATGACCTTCGAGCCAGTTAATCATATATCCGCCGTAAGATGCGCCTGCGGCAAAAGTATTTTTAGTGTCGATGAATTTAAAATTCTTAATTGCATAATCGTAGCAGTTCATCAAATCAACATAAGGTTTGCCGCCCCAGTCGCCGGAAATTTCATCTGTAAATTTTTGGCCGTATCCCGTACTACCTCGTGGATTTGGCGCAACAATTACATAACCTTTGGATGCGAACATCTGGTAATTCCACCTGTAATGGAATTCGTCTTCCCACTTACCCTGCGGCCCGCCGTGAATTAAAAATATCATCGGATATTTTTTTGTGGGATCGAAGAAAGGCGGCTTGATTAAAATTGATTGCACCATCTTTCCATCTGCACCTTTGCACCAGAATGTTTCCATTTCCGTCATTTCAATTTTATCAAGAAGTTCTTTGTTAATGCCTGTAATCTGTTTAAGATTTTTACCATCGGAATCAGTACAGAAAATTTCATCCGGCAAATGTGTCCTTTGCTGTTTGAAGAATAATTTTCTGCCATCTGCCGAAACAATGAGTGAAGAGTTTTTATGATCTTTATAAATCAATTCTACTTTTGGATTAGAGATATCGACCTTGAATAAGGAAACATTCTCCTCTTTACCTGCATCAAAATAAATTAATTTCGAATCCGGCGACCAGACAATTTTTCCAACGGAGTAATCAAAGCCTTTTGTAAGTTCGTTTGTTTTGCCTGTAACTCTATCATATAACATTAATCTCAATCTGTCAGCTTCAAATCCTGCTCGTTCCATTGAAAGGTAAGCAATATACTTCCCGTCTGGTGAATAAACCGGCTGGTTATCATTTCCTTTACTTAAAGATATTTTTGTGTAAGTTGTTTTTTGTCCCGCTTTAATATCGCTTGTTTTAATTATGAAGACATCATTGTTGGTGCTGGTTTCAATATTTTTATCTTCGTTCATTGTGAAAGCAATTTCATTTCCATCAGGTGAGAATGAAAAATCATTAGCGCTGCCAAGGTCAATCGGCGGGCAGTCTGATGCTGAGTTAAGCATCAGATCTGTATATTCTTTTTTGTTAATGTCGAACAGGAAAAGATGACTTCTTTTTTCTCCGCGCCAGTCATTCCAATGCCGGTACATTAATTCTTTAAACAAGCTTGCTTTCACTTTGCTTTCATCTTTGGCTTTATCTTTTTGTTTGTTACAATCCTGGTCAGCGCAATCAGGATAAACAGCTGAAGTAATCAGAATTTTAGTGCCATCATTAGAAAAATTGAAACCGGAAATGCCGGTATATAAATCGGTGAGCTGTACATCATTTTTTCCGTTTAAATCGCAGGTCCAAACCTGATCATCAAGAATGTAAGCAATTTTATTTCCATCATGTGAAAATACGGGATCGCTTTCGCTACCGGCAGAATTTTTTAATGTTCTCATGTTAGTACCATCTGAATCAATCAGATAAATATCAGAGTTGCCTTTATTAGTTGACATATTATATGAAGTAACGGAAAAGGCAATGGTTTTCCCGTCATGTGAGACAGAAAAATTTCCGATTCGTTTCATTGACCAGAGATCTTCAACAGTAAGTGCACGTTTCTGGGGGATCATTAAATCAGAGATTAAAAGCATAGTTAATAAGCAAAAGAAAAGCCTTTTCATTTAGTCCTCAATTATGATTATCGTGTTAATAAAAATAATTTAAGAGGAGACTAAAGGCAAGACGAAT
>CAZIDB010000122.1:0-8632 GCA_964537965.1 uncultured Melioribacter sp.
TATATTTCTATCGTATTCAAACTGAAAATTATAGAGATATAAAAAAGATGTTGATGATAAAATAGTGCTGATATTTCATTCGGAATTAATGTGAAAGGTATTTTAAATAAATCTTAAAGCTTATTTAAAGTTAAAGGAGGAGTATAATGGAGAATAATCAAGAGTTTATCGGCAGGATTAAAAATTCATTTTTTAGATCTTTTCTGTTATTACTTCTGATTTGCTTTTCTGAAAATATAATAGCACAGAGCGAATCCTGGACATTTATTTCCACTCCGTTTGAATACGGAACGTTATACGACATTAAATTTGCTAATGAAAATACCGGCTGGGCAGTTGGTTATAATGAAGGCAATAATTGCTTGGTCATTCTTAATACAACAGATGCCGGAAGCAACTGGCAGATTCAGGAAAACACTTTACCAGGGTTTCTGTCGAGTGTATTTGCTGTTGATAGCCAAACTGTTTATTCTGTTGGAAATTCTGATGGTAAAATAGCAATGCTAAAAACTACTAATAGTGGACAAACATGGACTCAAGTCATTCTTCCTGTTATTCAGGGCATTCTTAATGATGTTTTCTTTACTTCACTAAATGATGGATGGGCAGTTGGTTCAAGTTCAATAGATGATAGTGTGATTTTAATTCATACAACAGACGGAACAATCTGGAGTCAAGTAAATCTTTCATTTACCGCTTCCTGGTTAGCTGCCTTGTACTTTTCAGATAATTTACATGGTTGGATTGCAGGTTCAGAAGCAGATAGTCTTCCGCCATTATTATTAAAAACTATTGATGGCGGAAATAACTGGGTAAAGATAAATGTACCGGTCTCACAGGGTATGTTCATTGATGTTCGTTTTACAAATAATAATTTTGGAATGGCTGTAGGGTCTGCAAATGATTCCGGATTAATTTGTAAAACTGAAGATGGCGGTGAAACCTGGAAAATAATTTCTATCTCTCCAACTGAATTAACTGTGAACGGAAAGCAAAGTGTAAATAAAAACAATTCAGCTACCAGCTTAGGACATACTAAGCTTAATTCACTATATCTTGATGAGTATCTTGGTTTTGTCTCCCTAAATAATTTTACGGATGAATCAATGAGCGGACAGTTGTACCAAACAACAGATTATGGTGAAACCTGGAGACCTACTCTTGAAGAATTGGTAGACGAATGGATCAATAAAATGGAAATTACAGATGAATCTGTTTATGCTGCCCTTTCAAAGACGGTAGAAGTTGGCGAAGAAACAAAATCTGTAACAAAAATAGCAAAGGCAGATAAACCGAAAACACCTCCTCCGGCAGTTCAAAGGTGGGTAGATGAAAACAGTGTACTTCATATTGTTTTGTCGGATTCAGCTGAGGTTGAAGTTAAATGCGTGGATGGAAAAGTAATGGTAAACGGAGAGCCGATTGGCGATCCTCCTGTTGAAGCTAAAGATATTAAAGGTATTGATGTAAAAGGAGGCAATGGCATTAATTTGATAAATTTATTTCAGGTTTACAAAAAAGATTTTACAGGCTTGCAGGATTATAAAGTTATAGTAAATGCAGGTGACGGTATGGATATAGTTACCGGTAGTGATTTTTCTGATATCCTGAATGGTGAAGATGGTGATGACTTTATCGACGCAGGACATGAAGGAGATGATGTTGTAAATGGGGGTAAAGGAGAAGACGATATAATTTGTCCCAGAGGTAATCAAGTACTTAATGGTGGTGAAGGTGATGATAAAATCCGTGCCGGTGATGGCAACTCGACTTTAAATGGTGGTCCGGGAGATGATATTCTTAATGGTTTTGCAACTGATGGAAATAAAACCTTTATAGGAGGTGACGGAGATGATAATATGGGCGGCGGTAATGGAAAAAATACATTTGTCAGTGGTAAAGGGAATGATGACATTTGGGGGAATAAACTTGATGACACATATATTGTGGCTCCCGGTAGCATAGACTCATTATTTGATGAATCCGGTAATGACTCTCTCGATTTTTCCGATGCTGAATACGGGATTGAGATTGATTTAGATTTATCGAGTATAGTCCAAATTGTAGATATAAATGGAAATGAGATAGTACTCAATGGCCAATTCGAGAATTTTGTTGGTAGTCAGTTTAATGATGTGGTTTCAGTAAAACCTTTACTTGTTCCGCGTTTAATTGTTGGAGGAACAGGAACAGATACATTGATCTTTGATGCATTAGGGGCAGATGCCACAGATTCAGGTACACAAATTACAATTGCGGGTTATGAACCGGTTACGTATTCAGGTTTTGAGACAATTATAGTTACGGGTGAAATTCCAGTTGAACTAAGTACTTTTACAGCAAGCGCAGATGATAAAAAAATAATGCTTAATTGGACTACATCAACAGAAAAGAATAATTACGGATTTGAAATAGAACGTGCCTCGACTCCGCTCGGCATGCATTGGGAGAAGATCGGATTTGTGGAGGGAAAAGGAACGACTACAGAGGCGACTAATTACTCCTTTAACTATAACTCACCTTTACAAAACGGAGTTTATAAGTTCAGGTTGAAGCAGATAGATCTTGACGGTTCGTTTAGTTACTCGGATGTAGTTGAAGTGGAATTTTCAGTAAAGACATTTTCATTAGAACAGAACTATCCTAATCCATTCAATCCAACCACAAAAATAAAATTCGGTTTACCTGTGACAAGTAAAGTAGTAATTGAAATTTATAATATACTTGGTGAAAAAGAAGCAACTCTTGTTAATGAAAAAATGGGGGCTGGATATCAGGAGGTTGAATGGAATGTAAATGGATTTGCATCAGGAATATATTTTTATAGAATTTATGCAAGGGCGATTGAAAATAATGAAGATTATGTTGCCGTTAAAAAAATGATTGTGGTTAAGTGATAAGATGTAAGTGATTGCTGTATGAGAACCTTCAAGGTTACTTATACTATCTGATGTGAGAACTCAACCAGATTTATAAGCCAGAGGCTCACAGGTAAGCCTCAACTAAAGGTTGATAAATCCGGCTTAGGCTGGCAAGCTTGAAGGTTTTAGAACTTCTTTTTCTCTTTTATATAATATTTATAAACATGGTAACCGGCCATTGCTGCAACGGCACCGGTGTTTACCATTCCAAGTATTTTTTGCCAGGTGGTTGGTTTTGATTGCTGAAAGTTCTTGTTAATCTGCTGTAAAAAATCCTGTTTGTTCTGATTAGCAATGCAAAGCATATCCTGGTTGAATGAACCGGCATAAAGCGTTTTTGAATAATCGAAGTTTGCCGAAAATTGTAAATCATAATTTCTTAGGTTATAAGGATCCACGAATAACTTGAATGATTCTATAGGAATACTAATCTGTTCTGCATCCGAAGAATCAGATTTAATTGAAATTGTATTTGATTTTAGCGAGTCGGCTGGTTTATCTTGAGTGTAGTGAAATGGGCAGAAAAATAGAAAGAGCAGAACAACCAGAATATTATTCTTATGTCCCACTCTTTCAACTCCTCCTAATTCCTGTTGATATTAAAATATTCAAAACCTTTATCGAAAGCTTTCAGGTTAAGTTCTTCGGTTCCTTTTGGTACTGATGCCTGAACTGCTTTTCGCATTGCCTCTTTGTCAATCAACTTTGTTACCGCAGTCATGTAACCCATCATTACAATATTTAAAACCATTTTACGTCCTAATTCTTCCGCCAATCTTGTAGCTGGAATAGAAAAATGTTTCAAATCTTTTCTAAGATTAAGCGGGTTAACAAGTTCTTCCTCGGTTATAAGTATGCCTCCGGTTGCAATCTCAGGTGAAAATTTTGTATAAGCCTCCTGTGACATTACAATCATTATATTCGGTGCAATAATGTAAGGATAATCAATACCATCATCAGCAACAATTAATTGTGCACTGCATGCACTTCCGCGTGCTTCTGGGCCGAAGGATTGAATCATCGTTGCGTTCTTGGCATCGTATATTGATGCGGCTCTGCCGATTATGTAACCGCTGAGAATAACTCCTTGTCCGCCGAAACCGCCGATCTTAATTTCTGTTCTTGACATTTTAACCTCAAGTTTGTTCTATAGTAACAAGTGTTTATCCGGGCAAATTATTCAGAGTATTACGGAGAAATACTTAGAACCATATTCCGCCTTTGCAGGCTGTTGTATAACTTAATAATTACACATCCCGAGCGTAGTCGAGGGATGATTTTACGTTGTTTTAGTGGTTCGACTCCGCTCACCACGATATAATTTTACTTTTTGCAACAACCACCTTTGGCGGATTATCCGTTATAAATTTTATATTTATCGCCAAATCTTTTTTGATAATGCTCATTCATTGAATCCAGGTAAGTCGGTCTTTCCTTATCAACAAATTTACCTACAACTATTTTTCCCTGGTATTCAAGAGCAATATCTTTTGTGTTTGTAAAATTCTGGAACACGCTGTTTTCTTTGTAATACTTCATTTGTGCAAGACCATCGCCAAGTTTATTTCTTCTGCTGTACAGTGTTGGACAAGGAGCAAGAACCTCAATAAAAGAAAATCCTTTTTTCAATAATGCTTCTTTCATTGCCTTTTGAAGCTGACGAACATGAAAAGCTGTCCAGCGTGCTACATAAACAGCCCCGCAGGATTCTGCAAGAAACGGCAGATTGAATGACTGCTCAAAATTACCATGTGGTGCAGTTGATGCAATTGCAGTTAATGGAGTAGTTGGGGCTACCTGTCCTCCTGTCATTCCATAAATAAAATTGTTAATAAGAATAACAGTCATGTCAACATTTCTTCTTGCAGCATGAATAAAGTGATTTCCACCGATAGCAGTCAAATCTCCGTCTCCGCTGTAAACCACTACTTTCAATTCGGGGTTTGCAAGTTTTAATCCTGTTGCAAAAGGAATTGCCCGGCCGTGTGTTGTATGAAATGAATCCAAATTTAAATAACCTGCAACTCTTCCGGTGCAACCGATACCTGAAACCATTGCTACTTTATTTAAGTTGAGACCGCTTGCATCCAAAGCTCTTGCAAAGCAATTAACAGTTGTACCTATTCCGCAGCCCGGGCACCAGATGTGCGGCATCCTGTCCATTCTGATAAATGGCTCAACCGGATTTACCGGTATGGTCCTTTCCTGAATTTCAACATCTTCAACTAATGCCATACTGCTCACCTTTTAAACTTTTTATAATTGCATTGTAAATATTTTTCGGATCGTGTACTGTTCCGCCAGCATGAGGGACAAGTTTAACCGGAACTTTACCGTATGCATTTCTTTCAACCTCAAGACAAATCTGACCGTAATTCAACTCTGGAACTACAAACGATTTAATTTGTCCTGCAAGTTCTTTAATCCTTTTTTCAGGGAACGGCCAGACAACAACTAATCTTAAGTGGCCTACTTTAATTCCTTCTTTACGTGCCTGTTCAATTGCGGGAATAGCAACTCTTGATGTGATGCCGTAAGTAACGACAACAACGTCTGCACCTTCCACCTCATCTTCTTTATAATCAATTATTTTATCTGCGTTTTGTTTAATCTTATTTATAAGTCTTGGAATTAATTTTTCCTGTGCAGCAACAGTCATAACAGGATAGCCGCGTTCATCATGGGTTAATCCCGTAACATGAATTTTGTATCCATCGCCTGCTTTAACTATCTGAGGTACAAGATCAGCTTCCGGTTTAAAAGGAAGATACTTGTCTTTTGGTCCATCATAATATCTGCGTGGATAAATTTCGATTTCATCGGCTGGAGGAATAATAACGCGTTCAATCATATGACCAACGCATTCATCCATCATAAACATAACAGGGCAGCGGTATTCCTCCGATAAGTTGAATGCTTTGATTGTAAGGTCAAAACATTCCTGCGGAGAATTTGGAGACAGTGCAATAATTCCATAATCACCATGAGAGCCCCATCTTGCCTGCATCATATCTGCCTGTGCAGGTTGTGTAGGTAAACCTGTTGAAGGACCAGCTCTTTGAACATCAACAAAAACACATGGTGTTTCTGTCATTGCAGCCAAACCGATATGTTCCATCATCAAAGAGAAACCGGGACCTGAAGTAACCGTCATTACTTTTTTACCGCCCCAGGCTGCACCCTGAATTGCAATTGATGAAGCAATCTCATCTTCCATTTGAATGAACATTCCACCTACTAAAGGGAAACGTTCAGCAATTCTTTCAACAACCTCAGTAGATGGAGTAATTGGGTAACCGGCAACAAAGCGGCAGCCGGCTGCAAGAGCACCTTCGCTGCATGAATGGTCTCCATCAAGAAAATGACGCCCGGTCAGGACGCCGATAGGATCTGCTTTCACAAACTTCTCCAAAATTTATTTCCGTTTGATTCGTAATCCGTAAATTGCAAAGTCGGGACATAGCAATCCGCACATGTCGCAGCCAGAGCAAAGATCTTGTGATATTAAAACAGGTGGGTGATAACCTTTTGCATTATACTGTTCAGAGAACTTTAATGCTTTAGAGGGACAGAATTCAACGCAGAAACCACAACCTTTACAACGTTCAACACTTATAACAACAGTTCCTGCAATTTTCTTTTCTGCAGTAGTAACCATAAAAAATTCCAATTTATTCGAAAAGTAAAATTTAGTACCCGGTAATCTTATTCAATTTTTCAATAATTCCCAAAAAAAATTTTCTTTGGTTTGATTTGGAATTTAATGTTTTGTCATTTTTTGAGGCTTAATCATATTTTCCGGTGCAAGTATTTTATCTAACTGTTCTTTGCTTAAAAGATTTTTTTCAAGCACAAGTTCATATACTCCTCTGTTTGTTTCTAATGCCTCCTTTGCAAGCTGAGTTGAAACTTCATATCCAAGTACGGGATTTAATGCTGTTACAATCCCAATACTTCGTTCTACCAAAGCACGGCATCTGTCTTCATTTGCCGTTATTCCATCGATGCATTTGTACTTTAATGTTGACATTCCATTCTTTAATAATTCTATTGATTCAAATATACTCTGAACAATTACCGGTTCCATTACATTCAGTTCAAGCTGTCCCGCTTCTGCTGCAAGAGTAACAGTTAAATCATTTCCGATTACTTTAAATGCTATCTGGTTAACAACTTCAGGTATTACAGGATTAACTTTGCCGGGCATTATGGAAGAACCAGGCTGCATTGGCGGAAGATTAATTTCGTTAAATCCTGTTCTCGGACCGGAAGAAAGCAATCGCAAATCATTACAAATTTTGGAGAGCTTTATGGCTAATCTTTTTACAGCAGATGAATAAATTACGAATGCGCCTGTATCCTGTGTTGCTTCAACTAAGTTTGCGGCAAGTACAACATTTAATCCTGTTACTTCCTTTAAATGACTAATACATTTATCGCTGTAATCAGGATCGGCATTTATTCCTGTACCGATAGCAGTTGCGCCCATGTTAACTTCAAGAAATAATTTAGCATTCTGCTCAAGACGTTGAATCTCTTCGCTTAATGTTACCGCATAAGCTTCGAACTCCTGACCAAGAGTCATTGGTACGGCATCCTGCATCTGAGTTCTTCCCATCTTGATTACACTGCCAAACTCTTTAGCTTTATTATGAAATGATTCGATAAGAGAAGAAAGCACTTCAACAAGTTTTTTATTGCTGTTGATTAATGCAATCTTAACTGAAGTAGGATAAGCATCATTAGTTGATTGAGAAAGATTAACATGATTATTCGGATGACAATATTTATAATCACCTTTTTCATATCCAAGAATTTCAAGAGCACGGTTTGCTATTACTTCGTTTGCGTTCATATTTGTTGATGTACCCGCGCCGCCCTGGAACATATCAATTACAAAATCATCCTGCAGTTTACCATTGATGATTTCATAACATGCCTGCACTATTGCATCTGTAATTGGTTTTGAAAGTAATCCTAAATCATAATTTGCTTTTGCAGAAGCGAGCTTTACCATAGCCAGAGCTTCAATAAGCAAAGGGTAAAACGAAAGAGTGACACCGCTGATGTTAAAATTTTCTAAACCTCTTAAAGTTTGTACACCGTAATAAACTTCAGACGGAACATCTCTGTCGCCAAGCAAATCATGTTCGTGCCTGGTTCTGCCGGATAAATATTGTGCCCCGGGATTTATTGCCCGCGTATTTGCAAACTGCATTCTCCTGAAAATTACTCTTACCATTTTGGAAAAGATTTTAATCGGCAGGTGTGTTTCCTTTAGTGCAAGCTCATTAAAATTCTCCCTGCTTAACTGAAGCACGGTTGTGTTCAAGGTTGCTCTTGCTGTTGTAGAATGAGGCGAATCATCTATCAACGCTCCTTCACCAAGAAAATCAAGTTTGCCGAAAATGTAAAATCTTTTTTCTTCACCAAAAGGTGTTCGTTTAAATAATTCAACTTCACCATCCACAATGATGAAAAGATTTTTGCGGATGTTGTTTTCAACAAAGAGAAGAGAATTCTGCTGGTAATGTTTCTCCTCAAATGAAACAGCAACCAACTGCAGTTCCACATCATCAAGGTCTGAAAACAATTCAATCTTTTTAAGGAAATTTATTTTTTGTTCTGTTGTCATAATATTTCTCCGTAATGTCTGCAAAAAATTAAAGAAGATAATGTAGTTAAGCAAGAAGGTTGAATAGAATACAGAA
>CAZIDB010000122.1:8732-14265 GCA_964537965.1 uncultured Melioribacter sp.
AAGAAATGTTAGAAAATGGAGAATTGGAATGTTGGAATAATGGAAGTACGCAGTTTATAGGAAATGACTTGATTATTCAATATTAGGTAAGGTTGTTTCGATACGTCCGGCTGAAGTCGTCCTACTCAACAACCTGATTTCGATACTCCCAATTAAATCGGGATACTCAACAAACTAATTTTGATACGTTGGGCTGACACCCTCATACGCAACAATATAATTGCAATCATTTATTAAAGGTGGCTGAGTGCCCGGATTTATCCTGGCTTATCGAAGCCACCGCCATAATGCTTAATTAGTTAAACATCAAAGTCCAGATATCATATAAATTCTATTCTTGAATGTAATTTTGAAATGATTTAATTTGAATACAGTAGTAATTATGGTAAGCAAGTTTAAATAAGTACCGAATGATAAAAGGATTTTCTAAATGAGTACATTCATTTTGCTTTTCAGAGGTATAAATGTTGGAGGAAAAAATATTCTGCCGATGAAAGAGCTTACTACAATTCTTGAAAGACTCGGATGTAAAAACATAAGAACATATATCCAAAGCGGGAATGTGGTGCTTGAGAAGGGCAATAAAAATACTGTGCAGCTTTCAAAAATTATTAGCAGTGAAATAAATAAGCATCGTGGCTTCAAACCCGCAATTCAAATTTTAACACTTAAGGAATTGGAAAAAGTAATTGAGAACAATCCCTTTCCTGAAGCACTTAGTGATCCTAAAACTTTACACATTGGCTTTCTTGATTCAGCACCAAAAAATCCAGACTTACAAAAGCTTGAGAGTTTAAAAACCGCTACAGAAAATTTTCAACTTACAGAGAAGGCTTTTTATCTTCATGCACCCGAAGGAATTGGCAGATCAAAGCTTGCTGCAAATAGTGAAAGACTGTTAGGAGTTTCTATGACAGACAGGAACTGGAGAACAGTTTGTAAAATTTTGGAAGTGGCAAAAGGGATGTAATAATTTTATAAATAAATTCTTTTTTACTTAAACAAACTGAGCATTATGGATTTTTCAGAATTAGTACAACATCGTCAGAGCTGCAGAGAATATTTAGATAAACCTGTTGAAAAGGAAAAAATACTTCAATGTCTGGAAGCGGCACGGCTCGCACCATCGGCAACCAACTCTCAGCCGTGGAAATTTATAGTTATTGATGAACCGGAACTAAAAGAACAAATTGCCGACTGCGCTGCAAGTCTTGGTATGAACTATTATACGCACAAGGTGCCTGTATTAATAGCAGTAGTACTTGAAAGAATGAATGTTGCATCATCAATGGCGAGTGTACTCCAGAATAAAGAATATTCTTTGCTGGATATTGGCATTGCCGTAAGTCAGTTCTGTCTGCAGGCAACAGATATCGGATTCGGAACATGCATAATCGGGTGGTTTAATGAAAAGAAGATTAAGAAACTATTGCGCGTCACCGGAAATAAACGAATCCCATTAATTATTGCCATTGGATATTCTCAATCTCCAATTCGGAAAAAAATCCGTAAACCACTAGAAAAAATTATTAACTGGAACAGGTATTAATTTGCAATAGTAAACCTTAGCGCCGGGTTTGCTTACTTCAATACTCCTTTAAGGTTTATCAATTTTTTCATTATCTTTCTGAAAGTAGAAATACAACTTGATAAATATTTTAAAGGTTTGCTTTGGCAGTTGAGTGCAGAAAATGTTTTTATTTCCAGGTGACTTGGTTAAAAGATCATC
Source organism: uncultured Melioribacter sp. (assembly GCA_964537965.1). Classification (GTDB taxonomy): domain Bacteria; phylum Bacteroidota; class Ignavibacteria; order Ignavibacteriales; family SURF-24; genus SURF-24. The sequence goes on from CAZIDB010000122.1 coordinate 10,462, forward strand.
CTTATGCGTGTAAGGCTTTCGGATTTAAGACTAAGAAGATGCCATCGATGGATGTTTTTATAAATTCGGGAAAAGAATGTTTGAAATTTCTTCCGAAGAAAATCGTGAAGAAATAATTGGAAATGAAAAAATAACCCGGATAAGAGCTTTTAGAAAATTCAATTTATTTTAACACAAATCCACTTTAAAATACTTTTATTCTCCTCAATAAGATGAAACCAGTAAGAAAATTTTCAGATATTAAAAAGAATGCAGAGTTAATTAAAGCTGTTAACATTTACTCGGCATCCATTGATGATATAGAATGGATTGCACAACTTGAAGCTGAATTATTTACAGGCAAGGATGTCATTCCAGTTGAACAGTTGATGGAATGGTATAAAATTAATCAAACAGGATTTTTTATTTTCAAAACCGAAGACGGAAAACGAATTGGGCATATAGATATTTTACCTTTGCGTCCGCAAATAATTGAATCGATTCTTATTGGAGAGTTGATAGAAAGAGAGATTAAAGGAGAATATTTATATACACCGAACGAAAAGAGCTTAATTAAAAATCTTTATATCGAATGTGTTGCAATCAAACCTACAGGAAGAATCAGGGCAATCGCGCTTCAGGCATTTTTATCCGGGTTCGGTGCAATAGTCGGTAATATTTGTCCTGTTGATAACATTGAAAAAATTTTTGCGGTTGCGGCAACAAAACAGGGTGAGCAATTCATGAAAAATTTTGGATTCACTTGTGTACAGGAAGAAGCTAAACGAAAGGATGGACATAGATTGTTTGTGGGAGATATGAAAACACTGCTATTGAGAATCCCGGACCAGTCTTAATTAAAAGAGAACCAAAAATTCAAATGCGGATCGTGTATGATTAAAATAATTCTTATAGCATTATCATTCTTAAGTCTATGTTCATTTGCACAGGAACATAAAGCAACCATTATTAAGGCTCCGGATTCTGTTCCAGCTAACGATGAAAGAATAAAAATTTTCCTTGGTGGCAGCATTGATATGGGCAAAGCAGAAAACTGGCAGGCGAAACTTGAAAAGGATTTATCACCTTTTAATGTGATTATATTAAATCCCCGCCGTGAAGATTGGAATAAAGACTGGCAACCGGTTAGCACCGATAAAAATTTCAGGGAACAAGTGGAATGGGAACTCTCAGCATTGGAATACTCAGATATTATCATTATGTATTTTGCACCTGATTCACAAAGCCCAATTAGTTTACTTGAATTGGGTATGTATGCAAAATCTGGTAAGCTGATGGTAATTTGTCCGGAAGGATTTTGGCGTAAAGGAAATGTTGATATTGTCTGCAATCGATATAATATAAAAACCTTTGAGACATTTGAAGAAATAGTAAGCGAAATTGAAAACCTGGTTGAATGAATTAACAAACCTTATCTGAAATATTTATTATTAACTCACCGCACAAGAAATTTCTATTATAAAGTTTACCTGCAATTGGGAATGAATTTAATTTTTCTTATAATTTTATAAGCACGGGTTTATACCCAATTCACATCCCGGGATCAGTAAATTTTACAAAAGATACTAACTGAATTCTTGTAATAATCCAACGGGCAATTTAACAGGCTATCCGTGATACTTAGTATATGAATGTGATTGTAGTTTTTATGTAACAAAAGAGGTTAACCATGAATCTGAAATACTTACTTCCTGTTTTGAATATTTTAAAAATCGAAGGGCTGTCCTCAATAATGAAAGACTGGCGGTCATTCATCAGGCTGCACTTTATTTATTCAGCTTATGAATCAGGATTATTGAAGGAGCTTACTGTACCATGCAGTAAAGAAACTTTAATTGAAAAACTAAAAGTAAAACGCCCTGAAACTCTTGATGCGCTTTTGCAGGTTGGGCTTGCAGTAAAAGAACTTAAGTATGAAAATGGTTTATTCAGCTTAAGGGGAAAAAGATCAAATGCAATAATTGGAACTAATGGTGATATGCTAGCGGCAGTAATTCAGGCTAACGTTACCTATTATAGTGATGCATACAGAAATATCAGTTAACGCATTCGTGGTGCCGAGCTTGGAGACGATCTGAATAAAATTGGAGACGTGGTTGCAAGAGTTTCAAAAATTACAGAGCCGGTAATAAGACAATTTATTTCGAGCATTGTGAGAAACAAAAATTCCAACAGTATGCTTGATATTGGATGCGGTTCCGGTATTGTGCTAAAAAGTGCATTTGATTCAAATCCAAATATAACAGGAGTAGGATTGGATATTGATAAAGAAGTGGTTCGGCAGGCAATTGAAAACATTTCTGGTTGGGGACTCTTGGATCGGTTCAGAATTCTGAAAGGCGATATAAGAGAAATTGGTAATCAGTTGAATGATTCATTTGATTTAATCACTATGAATAATCTCTTGTATTATTTCAGAAAAGAAGAAAGAGCTGATTTGCTGAAAACACTCCGGATGAAATTAAATCCTTCAGGTGTACTTGCTGTAGCAATGAGCTTCCATAGCGGTGGTAAAGATCTTGGTTCGGCAAATCTTAATCTTGTCAATTGTTCGTTAAAAGGATTAACTCCTCTTCCCGAACCGGAAGAAACGGAATTGTTACTAAAAGATTGCGGCTTTAAAAAAATTGAATCGCACCGGTTTCTACCTGGCAGCACTTTTTACGGGATTATTGCACATAATGAATAGTAAAATTGAAGCCATTATTTAAAGTTTCGGAAAAATATTCCTGCTGATGTTCTCGGGATTCTTTATTTTTACAATGAAAAATATCAAGGATGTTAGGGTGGAATTATGAAACTTCTAAATAGAATTATTTTAATTCTGTTCATTTATTCTAATGCGGCATCATTTGCACAAACAGATTCCGTCAGAATAAAAATCCATCAGATTATTGAGCAGGCAAAAGGAAAAGTTGGTGTAGCAGTAATAAACCTGAAAACAAGTGATACTTTAACCGTTCGCGGAAATGAATATTTTCCAATGCAAAGTGTTTATAAATTTCCTCTTGCTTTGGCAGTTCTTGATAAAGTTGATAAAGGCGAACTATCCCTTGATAAAAAAATATTTGTAAGTAAATCGGATTTACTTCCGGATACCTGGAGCCCGTTAAGAGATAAATATCCTGATGGGAATGTTTTTCTGTCTCTTGATGAAATACTTTCCAATACCGTTTCTTTGAGTGATAACAATGGTTGCGATATACTTTTTCGTTTAATGGGTGGAACAGCAATAGTGGATAAATATATTCATAGCCTTGGGATCGAAGATATTGATATAGCTTTTACAGAAGAGGAAATGCATAAAGACTGGCAGGTTCAATATAAAAACCGGAGCACTCCTTTAGCTATGGCTGAACTTCTTTATAAATTTTACTATGAAGATTTCCTTTCTAAATCAAGTAAAGATTATCTTTGGCGAATAATGGCAGCTACAAGCACAGGACCAAAAAGAATCAAAGGATTGTTACCTGAAGGAACAGTTGTAGCTCATAAAACCGGTTCTTCAGGCGAAGATGAAAATGGAATGGCGCCCGCAACCAATGATGTTGGAATTGTACAATTAGATGATGGCGGCGGTTTTGTAATTGTTGTTTTTGTTTCAGATGCCGCTGCTGATGAATGGACACGTGATAAAGTTATTGCGCAGATTGCTAAAACAGTTTACGATGCATACCAGAATAAATAAAGACTTATTTCTTTTACCGTTTAGTGATAAAATGATTTATTTCATTTGTGTCTTCATTCCAAACCGCAAAAGATTTATTTAAAGCGACCGTATCCAGCTTCAAATTTTCAAGCCTG
>CAZIDB010000123.1:0-1833 GCA_964537965.1 uncultured Melioribacter sp.
TTTTAATTATTATATCACTGTCAAAACACCGCAACAATTTATAAGGAACACTAATGAAAAAAGTTGTGATAACACATGCAAAGAGAACTCCCATTGGAGCTTTCAACGGGTTATTATCAAACCTTACAGCGCCGCAGCTTGGCAGCATAGTGATTAAATCAATCCTTGATGAATCACTTGTTGACACTTCTTTGGTTGACGAAGTAATAATGGGAAATGTTCTTACGGCCGGATTAGGTCAGGCACCTGCACGCCAGGCAGCGCTTAATGCAGGTTTACCGGACAAAACCGAATGTCTTACCATAAACAAGATGTGCGGTAGTGGCTTGAAAGCAATTATGCTTGCTCACCAGGCAATTCAACTTGGTGATGCTGAAATAATTATTGCAGGTGGACAGGAAAGCATGAGTAATGCTCCGCACTTTTTACAAGACGCCAGGAACGGACTTAGGCTTGGTCATTCCAATTTGTTTGATACAATTCTTGTTGATGGATTAACTGATGTTTACAATAACATACATATGGGAAACTGTGCAGAAGCCTGCGCAAAAGACATGAATTTTACACGTAATGACGTAGACAAGTATGCTGAATTATCATACAGACGCGCTTTAGATGCACAGCAGCAGGGGAAATTTAATGACGAGATTATTCCAATAAAAATTGAAACAAAACATGGCGATTCAATTGTAGCTAAAGATGAAGAACCTGAAAAGGTAAAGTTCGAAAAGATTCCTTTACTAAAACCGGCATTCGACAAACACGGTATTTTAACCGCTGCAAATTCATCAAAAATAAATGACGGCGCTGCGGCAGTATTAATTATGAGTGAAGAAAAAGCAAAGCAACTTGGAATAAAACCGATTGCAGAAATTGTTGCTCAAAGCTCTGCTGCAAAAGCACCCATTGAATTCACTACTGCCCCCGCAGATGCAATTAAAAAAGTGCTTGGCAAAGCAGGAATGAAAATTACAGATATAGACATCTATGAAATAAATGAAGCTTTTGCGGTTGTATCCCTTGCAGTAAATATGCTAACAGGAATAACTACAGAAAATGTAAATGTAAACGGCGGAGCAATTGCTTTGGGTCATCCAATTGGCGCAAGCGGTGCAAGGATTACTGTTACACTTTTACATGAGATGAAAAAAAGAAATTCAAAATTTGGTCTGGCCTCGCTTTGCATAGGCGGAGGAGAAGCATCGGCAGTAATATTTAAGAGATATGAATAAATCTCTTTTGAAACTGCGGTTATTTATAAAGTACCTCCAGGTAAACAGCCTGCTCTCATTTCCTTAACCTGTTCTGGACTAAATGGTTCTTCAAAAAGATTGATTGATTCCTGATAACATCTAAACAGGTCGGCAATAAAATGCATTCTTTCCGGTAAATCTGCCCAATCAATTGCCCCACTTTCTAACACACTGTTCGGTGTAGGATCAACTTTATTAAGCAATATATTTAGTTCTGTATTTTCTAGCGCTTGTAGCAAAACAGGAAATTCAGCCGTTAAGTCATTCCCTAATCTAATGCAAACATTGGGTGGAAAACTTATCGTCATCAGATGCTCTGTTATTAAAAGACGAAGATTGTACTGAGAAAAATTCACAAATTGTTCAATAGCAGAATCAAGGTCGGTTAGTCTGCCGAATAACCGCAGGAAGAAAGTTTTAATCCTGTTCCAGAAAGTATTAGTGGGATAAATTTCATCATAAAATTTATTCCTGAATTCTTTCGGCTCCACTAAAGCTACGTTCAGTGAATCTGCAATTTCCGGTTGCAGTCTTGTCTGCTCATGAAAACCAACTTCAAGGTTGGCTAAGAGAATAAGTT
>CAZIDB010000123.1:1933-5969 GCA_964537965.1 uncultured Melioribacter sp.
TGCAGTCTTGTCTGCTCATGAAAACCAACTTCAAGGTTGGCTAAGAGAATAAGTTCTGCTTTCTTTTTATTATCCTCCTCAAACAAAGCCTGATAATATCTTGTAAATGCATTTAGGAGATATTGTTGTCCATCAGGAGGCAGACCAGGTTTAAGACCGGCACAAAATTCAGTTATAGAATTTTGATTATATACCTTATCAGGAAAGCACTTGAAGATGAATCGTACAAATTCTTTTCCTATTTCTTCAAAAACTTTTTTATTCCCTTTTGATACAGAATCACTTGCTTTATCAAGTGCAGTTATATTTAATGCTTTCCAGATTGATTTCTGTAAATCATTTTCATTTTGTTTTGATCCAACATCAAAAGCAGCCAAAATGATTTTATTGATTGCTTCTTCTGTCCAGGGCTGTATGTTTAGTTTAGATTTTACAGCCTTGATAAAATCTTCTTTGCGGATTGTTTGTCCCGCCTGTTTTGATGCCCATGTGGCAAAAGTACACCAGTTCGCATCAACAGCAATTCGTTCTGCAAATGCTTTTGATATTTCATAATAGCATTGTGTAATAAGTAGATTTCGAATTTGCGGGTCATCAATTGATGCAATCTGTGTTACATCATCAATACCTGGATAATGTAAGGAGCCCATTTAATAATTCTTTCTGTTTTAACTGTTAAAGGTTAATTTTAATTATCCTTAAAAGATATACCAGTATAATTGAAGACCCCTCTTCATCAGCACCTAATAAAATTTAATATGAAAGGATTACTTAATCAACTTAAGAACTACATACTTTATATTTTTTCTTTTGTCAGTATAAGTAATGTGAATTGTTTTATCCACAGCCTGAATTACTGCCGGATAACTAAACTCACCATCTTTCTCATTTTCAAGTTGATAAATATCTTTCCACTCCAGCCCATCATTTGATATTGCGACGTTAAGGACATTCCTGCCATAAAACCAATCGCTTCCCTGTAATAAAGGATTATAGATCAAAAGAAATGAACCATCATCCAGTGTAACAGCATCTATCCCGGAATTTGGATTTGGCAAATTTGTTTTAGTCAAACTGCTCCATTGCAAACCATTATCTGCTGACCAGGTTTGATAAATCAAGTTCTGCCTGCTACGGCAAAGCATTTGCAGTTGTCCGTCTTTATGTTTCAAAATAGTAGGTTGAATTACACCAATTGTTGTGTCTTCTTCAAATACTATTTTCTTCCAGGCTGAAAGATTCTCATCAGTAATCTCTAAATGAATAGTCCATCTTTTAGCATCTAAGCTTTCCACACTTGAAGGACAAAGAATATTTCCGTTGGTAAGTTGAATTGGTTTATTCTTTATTGGGCCAAGAAAATCTTTTGGTAATGCCTGCGGTTCAGACCATGTTTTTCCATTATCGGTTGATTGGATAACCATTCCCCACCATTCACGTGGATTAACACCAACTTTATAAAACAGAAACAATTTATTATTGCCAGCTTTAAACAGAACCGGATTCCAGCAAGGTAGTTGTTTGCCGGTTGAATCAATTCCTTTAGCAACTTCAATTGCTGAACTCCATTTAATATCTGCTGATGTGGAAGTCCAGATTCCGACATCGTTTGCCCCTTCATTTGAGCCTGCAAACCATGCAACCAAAAATTTACCCGGAGATAATTCAACAATTGTACTGGCGTGGCATGCCTTGAATGTTCCGTCCGGGAAAATGGTTGTATCAATAATTACTGCAACACCAGCAAATTTTGTCGGTTGAGAGAACATTTGAATATAACTTGTAATAATAATAATAAACAGCAAAACAAAAAGACGATTCATAATAACTCAATTTTTATAAGCGATAAAAAATAATCTCTTAAAAGGAAAAAGGACCTTATTATTTTTCTGAGGCGGATAAGCAAGAGAAACTTTTTTAGTTGCTTGTCTTTCAAATTCGTTTTTTTCCTTATCCGTTTCAAGCTTGTCTAAAAATGGTTTCAGCCCTGTTAATCTTATCATTTCAATTATGCTTTCATGCGAATCCATTATATGGAAATAATCAGTTTCCCACAAATCTATTTCAGAAGTCAACGCGGCTAAAATATCATAATAATTATCTGGTTCAAGTATAGTAAGTTTACCGATGCTCTCTTTTAGTCTGTCTTTCCATTCACTCTCATTTGCAACGACATCAATAAGTTTACTTACAGGCATTAAATGATAAAGCGGAATCTGAGCTGCAATTGCTCCACCTGGCTTTACAATTTCCCAAAGATTTTTCAGCAAATTTTTATGATCGGGAATCCATTGCAGGGTAGCGTTAGAAAAGACAAGATCATATTTTTCAATAATCTTGTCCATTCCAACGTCAACAACTTTCCATTCCTGGTCAGGATAATCTTGTTTTGCCTTCTCAATCATCGAAGGAGATTTATCAACTCCAACAATTTTGCTCTGCTTCCACCTTTCAACAAGAACTTGTGTACTATTGCCCGGCCCGCAGCCCATATCAATTATGCTTTGCGGGTTTGGCAAATTAATTCTTGCAACCAAATCCTTTGATGGCTGAGTTCTTTCGCTTTTATATTTTAAATATAATTCGGGGTTCCAGTCTTTATTTATCATTCTATTTCTTACACAATAGATTCTGAAATTATTTCTTTCTGTTGTTTTCTTTTCTTTAAATAATTTTTTACTCTCTCGCCTGCATGTTCAAAAACAATATAAAGTACAGGTATTACAATAAGCGTAAGAAACGTAGTAGCAGTTAAACCACCAATTACTGCCCTTGCAAGCGGAGACCACGTTTCCGAACCGGAACCCATTTCAATTGCAAGCGGAACCATACCAAGAATTGTTGTTAAGGCAGTCATTAGTACAGGTCTTAATCTCGCCTTGCATCCGAATTCAACTGCTTCGTATAATTCCATTCCTTTATGTCTTTGCTGATTAATGTAATCAACTAGAACAATTCCGTTGTTAACCGCAATTCCAACAAGCATTACAAGTCCAACCAGAGCCATTACACCCAGCTTGGTCCCTGTAATTGCAAGAAAAATAAAAACACCAATTACCGAAAGAGGAACCGTAAACATTATAATAAACGGATCCACCAGAGATTCAAACTGAGAAGCCATTATCATATAAACCAATAACACTGCAGCAATAAAAGCTAATCCCAAATAGAAAAATGCTTCCTGCTGATCTTCTGCAGTACCTCCAAGAACCACCTGGTATTCGGAAGGAACGGGTGTGGATGCAATAATTTTTTTTATTTCACTTACAGCAGCAGAAAGGTCAATACCGGACAAACCACATCCAACAGAAACAAACCTGTTTTGATTTTCCCTGTAAATTGTTGGGCTTGCCTGTTCCTCTGCAATAGTTGCAACATCTTTTAACTTAATTCTGCCGCCTGTTGGTAATGCAAGTTCAATTTGCTCCAATGATTCTTTTTTGTTGCGGTACTCTTTAGCAAACTGAACATAAATATCATACTCATCCCCTTGTTCACGGAATTGTGAAGCAACTTTTCCCTGGATTGCTGTTGAGATATTACCTGCAACCTGAAGCGTAGATAAATTATAATGATTCAATAAATCTTTGTTCAGATGAACCTGGAGTTCAGGAGTTTCTTCCTTAGTATTCAGGGAAATATCTACTAATCCGTTTACTTTTTCCATCTTACGTTTTAATTCATTTGCAATTACTTTCGCTCCCGCAATATCAAATCCTAAGATTTTAACTTCAATATCTTTTTCAGTTGAAAATGTTGCGTTCTCCTGAAATGCATAAGTAACACCGGGCAGCTTATCAAATTTTTCTCTTAATCTATCCTGTATTTCGAACTGAGAAGTTTTTCTCTGTCCTTTGGGTTTCAGTTTTAAAAATAATTCCATAGTGCTTGCAGTGGTTCCGAATGCTGCGAGCCCTTCCCTCTCACCATAAAATATTGCTAACGACTCAAAATTTTCTTTGCCAACTACTTCTTTTACAATATCTTCAATTTTGTAAGCATATATTCTTGTTTGTTCAATTGGTGTTCCCGATGG
>CAZIDB010000123.1:6069-14063 GCA_964537965.1 uncultured Melioribacter sp.
TCATGATGACGATAAATATTTTCAAGAACTACTATTGAGTTATCGACAAGCATTCCGATTGCAAGAGCAAGTCCAGCCATCGAGATTATGTTCATAGTAATATTAGCAGCATACATAACGGCAAATGTTGCTATTACGGAAAGTGGAATTGATACGCCCATTATAATACTGCCGCGTATATTGAGCAGGAAGAAATATAATACTGCAAAGGATAAAATAAATGCGATTACTGCCGAGTCCCGCAGGTTGGTTACAGATTGCATGATGAAATCAGATTGATCCCACATTATACTTACCTTTGTTCCCTGCGGCAGGCTGGCAATAATATCAGGAACAGCTTCTTTTACTTTTCTGCATGTAAGAACAGTATTAGCATCAGATTGTTTCATCACAAACAACATTACACCTTCACCATAATCTGCTCTAACCTCGTTTGTGTTTTCTTTGAAACCGTCTTCCACACTCGCAATATCATTTATATAAACCGGCACTCCGTTTTTATATGTTATAATAGTTTTCTTTATTTGATCCAGGGATGAATATTCACTTAGGACACGTAAGTTATAATTTTTACCAGAGGTTTGAATGGCTCCGGCAGGCATTAAACCGCTTCCTTGTTGAATTGACATCATAACATCATTCGGAGATAAATCATATGAAGCAAGCAATACCGGATTAATACTTACATTAATTTGTCTTTGTTGCCCGCCCATTGTTTGAACCGAAGCAACACCATCAACTCTTTCAAGCAAAGGTTCTATTTTATCTTCTGATAATCTTCTAAGTTCAGCAGGACCAAGGTAAGGAGAGCTTATACTAAAATAGCTTATCGGCATCATAGACGGATCGAAGACAAAAACAACCGGCTCCGTTGCATCAGTTGGTAAATAATCCCTTATATAATCAAGATTCTTCCTTATATCATTTTCAGCTTTATCCATGTCTGTTCCATACTTAAATTCAAGCATAACAACCGAAGAACCTTTGAAAGACTGTGAACTCACTTTTTCAATATTCTTTACAGATGAAACCGCTTCTTCCACCGGCCTTGTAATAAGGTTCTCAATGTCTTCCGGACCAACGCCCGTATAGCTTGTTATTACTCCCGCAAAAGGAAAAGTTATATCGGGAAAGAAATCTATCTTTAATTGTGAAAAGGAGAAAAAACTAAAAATGATTATCACCGCGTAAATCATTACAAGTGTAATCTGTCTTTTAATTGAAAATTTTGTAAGTAACATAATTTCAGTTTCCTTATTCAATTACATTGACGTTTTGAGCTTCCTTTACAATATTCTGCCCGATAATTATTACCGACTCTCCGGTGTTAAGTCCCTCTGTAATTTCTATCTGACCATTATTTGCAATGCCGGTTTTTACTTCTTTCATTTTGGCTTTATTGTTCTCAAGAACAAACACATAGTATTTCTTAAACGTATTCTGAAGACCGGTTTGCCGGTCAATCTTAATTTCTGTCTGCGGAATTAATGCTACTTCGGGTATAACGAGACTGTTAATGTTCTTTTCGGTTTCAACGAAAAACTCACCAAAGATTCCGGATTTAATTCTTCCATCTTTTGAATTCAGGACAATCTCAACCTCAAGTGATTTTGACGCCTGATCAATTGCGGCATTAATTTTATCTACTCTTCCTTCAAACACCTGATTTGGAATTGTTGGAAATTTTATTTGCACTTTCTGACCATTCCTGACATTCTGAATATCCTCACCCGTTAAATTAATTTTGGATTTCATCTTTGAAGGTGAGATAATCTGGATAACCTGCTGACCAATATTTATCGTCTGGTTTTTCTCAACATAAACTGCAGCAACAACACCACCGAAAGGAGCTTTAACAAAACTATTCTCGTACTGTTCTTTCGCCTGTTCAAACATTGATTTAGCCTGCTCGAATGCGTGCTCTGCGGTTTCTTTTGCGGTCTTTGATTGATCAAACTGCTGCGGACTAATAGCCTTTTCCGAATAAAGTTTACTTAAACGATCAAATTCTATCGAAGCTAATTTTGATTGTGCTTCGGCAGTTTTCATAGTAGCGCTTGCTATATCCAATCCCTGTTTAAGAATATCATTTTTTTGTTCTAAAAGAATCTGATTTTTTGCAACTGACTGCCCTGGTATAACATTAATTTTTTCAATCCGTTCGGCAACCTTACTATAAAGGATTACATCCTCATCACCCATTATAGTACCTGTTGCACGAATATATTTTGAAATTGATTCTGCTTTAACCTGGTATATTTTAACAGGAACTGACTTTTCAGTATTCTCTTCTTCTTTTTTTGAACAACCGGTAAACGTGAGCAATGTAAGTGAAAGTAAAACAAATATTCTCTTGTTCATTTTATCCTCCCGCAAAGCGGTAAATTTTTAAAAACTTTATTTCCAGATTTTATCCAATAAACCAACCGACTTTAATAAAGTTAGCTGGCTTACATTGTAATTATAGATTCCCTGCTGGTAATCAATTTTACTTTTTGTATAAAGTAGCTGTGCATTTAAAACATCTAACTGGCTGCTCATTCCCTGTGTGTACAACAGGTTAGAAATTCTGAGACTTTCTTTATACTGATCCAACGCATCTTTAAGACTTTGTAAACTTCTTGTTGATTCAATGAAGTTATAATAGCTTTGCTCAACGTCCAGTTCAATTCCCATATTCGCCTGCTTAACAAGTAAATCCATCTGGTCGGTTTTAATCTTTGCGATCTGGTAATCAAGAATTCTTCTGCCTCCTTCAAACAAAGGCCAGGACAATGAGAGGGTGACTGATTTAGAACGTATATAATCCGACCATCTTACTTTAGTATTTTCCAACGGTGCTGCATGATCTACACTTGCAGCTATATTAATAGTTGGTGTAAATTGACCGAGTGCAATTTTTTCTCCGTCTTTAATTGCTTCCCGTTTAAAATCAAGCGCTTTAATATCATTCCTGTTTTCTTTTGAAAGAGTTTTAAATTCATCAAGAGAGATACCGGAATACTCATTAAGAAATTCTGATTTGTCCAAAACATCATCAACAACAAGTGAATCTTGCAATGGAATATCCAGCAGTGTTTTTAATCTTTGAGCAGAAAGTTTTTTATTTGCTATAGCAGACTCAAGCATTGGAAGTGTAGAAGAATATTGTGCCTTAGCTCTCTGTAAATCTAATTCAGTTGCAGTACCGGCATTATAAAATTTTTGTACCTGCTCTAAATTTTGTTTAGCAACATTAACCGCTTCCTCTGCAGATTTTGCCAACTCATTGGAAAGAATAATACCGTAGTATGCCTGCATAGCATTCAATACAGTTTCTTCTTCTTTCCCCTTTAATTCTTCACTAAGTGATTTTTTAAGGTTGCTTTGAATATCATGGTTATACCATCTGCTGCCTCCCGTGTAAATGGGAAGAGAAAGAAGCAGTGAATGCTGGAAGGTATAGGGTGTACCTACTACAAATCTTTGTCCCATAAAAACATAAACCGGAAGTTCAATGCTTTTCTGCGCTATTCCCTGGTAGCTGAAAGTTGGCAAGAAATAAGTAAGTGCTTTCCAGGTTTCAAGGTTCTGGGCTTCATAATCGAGCATTTTTGATTTGAGATCGGGATTATCTTTCAGTGAAATATCAACTACATTTTTCCAGGATAAATGAACAATCCTTTTTTCACTTTGCCCTTGTAAAGAACCCAACCAAAACGGAATCAACAAAAAAATAGTACAAAAAGACCTGACTCTAATCATAAGTCACCTCTGTAGTCCTACGAATTATTTAACTTCCTTAAACAGTTAGATTAATAATGCAACAAGTTAGACGTGCTACTCTTACTAATATTTTAATAAAGGTTGAACTTTCATCGATATCAAAGATAAAAGGTCAATCTTTAAGTTCTTTATAGAAAGTATTCCATATTTTAAGCATCTCAGTAACGGCAACGTTAAGATTTCCATGCAGTAAATGGTGCAAACTTACTCCGTCGTTTGTATATATAAAGAATCTTGCTATTTGCGTGTCAGACATAGGTGAAGAAAACTCGCCGGCTTTCCGGGCTTTTTTAATGACCGAAATCCAGGCATTAAGTTCATGTTTGTGATGTTCTTTAACTTTCTCTCTGAACCCGGGAAAAAGTTTAAGCGCATCAAACATCATTGTTAAGTAATTTATGTGAGCTTTGGGATCGTTAAAATTAATAAATGATTTAAAAGTAACCATGTATTCTTTAATCAGGTCAACATACTCGTGATAAAACTTAAAGAGAGAATCATTATTCAATTTACCGTAATCAACTACCATTTTATCAAAATAGAATGTATTCACCACTTCAATAAAAAGTTGTTCTTTACTTTTGAAATAATGGTAGAACGCTCCCTTTGAAAGACCTGTTTCGCTTACAATTTCCTGCATTGTAACTTCTTTGAAACTCTTGCTAAGGAAAAGGCTAAAACAGGTATTAAGTATATGTTCTTTGGTTTTATTCATAAACCGACCGTTTGGTATGTTAAACATATATAAACTTTTAACACGAGTCAAGATTCAATTAAAAAAATTGATAATAAGACGGAAATACAATGACCTTAGGTTAGCTCAGAATTTTTTCAAGATACTCATAGTTAAGAATCTATTCTTTTACTTCCATTATATTATTAAAGAACGGAAGGTTCCGGGATAATTAAACTTTCAGCTTAGCAACCAATCCAGGGCTAAATCCTTTTTATAGAATAATGCATAGTTAAATCCCTGGTTCTTCAGCACTAATTCCAGGAATTTAAAATGCTCGCTGTGCTCTTGCCTTATAACCACCGCTATCCTCATTATTACAGGTACACCAATGTTATGCAATTCCTTTGGGCGCGTATAAATATCCGGCATACTTCCATTAACATCTTCAATCTTACTATGGTCTATAATGACTCTTGTATTTTTTAATCGGCGGCATTCTTCAGCAATTGCTTTTGCCATTTTAATAGTATTTTCCGTACCGGCAATACCCGATGTTGTAACACCTAAATATTGTTTTCCGGAATTAAAGGTAATCTCCCAGTTCATATAATGTGCTTAAACCTTATTAGATATTATTCCCTTCGGTGTATTATTTCCTGAGAAGTAATTTTAAAAATATTTAAGATAAACACACCAAGCGGGAATGAAGTTATATTACATTTATCTCACGCAACTCAGCATACAGTCATATTGAAACGATTAAATATTTTTTAGTCGTTAATATGTCTGAATGGAAGCAGTTTAAAAGGACTTAACCTTAATGTTATGAATAACGATTTACGATATCCGGTTTTTTTGCCTGCTAATATACAAATAAATTTTTACTAACTATATTATTTTATGTTTTTACTCTTTAATAATTCTTATCACTATAAAAACTACAAGCCCGAATGTCGCTCCAAGGTAAATCCAGCGGATGTATTTACGCCCTTCTTCATTTTCGGGCTTTAATAGTTTAAGCAATGAATAAAAAACAGATGTATCCATAATCAGAATAGGAATAAGATAAATTACCGCGAACCAGTTTAAAATAAACGGAACAGTAGTAAGCAGAATAACCGAAATGAATATATAACTGCTTATTTTAAGCGCTTTTTCTTTTCCATACTTTATTGCAAGCGAATTGGAATTTATAAGTTTGTCACCCTCCATATCCATGGCATCGGCAGCAATTTCTTCGCCAAGATCAATCAGTGCTGCAATTAATGCAAAGATGATTACTTCCTTATTGTAAGGTAGTCCAACTGAAATACCGCCGTAAATAAACGTCATCCCAACAGAAAAGCTTACCATTACATTTCCCGGCCAGCCGCTCTTCTTAAACTTCCTGTTGTAGAGAAAACCTATGACCAACAAAACGACTGAACAAATCAATGTGGCGATATTAATCATATAACTAAGAAACAGACCTGCAAACATCAGGATGATTGAGAACATCAGTGCATCAACAGGAGCTACAAGTCCTGAAGGTATTGGACGGTGCGGGGCATTTACTTTGTCCGTTTCAACATCAAAGTAATCATTTAATACCAGTATAGAAGCTGAGATAAAAAATACTGATGCAAAACCAAATATGGTTACAACAAGTGATGCAAATTTTCCAAGAGCCAAAAGCTGACCCATCACAACACACACCCCGGCAGAGAACGGTAGTTCAAACCGGAGCAGCCCGATAAGTCCTTTAATTTTTTTCATCACTTTAAATATTTTGTTTATGCAATTCGGATCGTTCAGGATTGTCTATTCCAAATAAATCATATGGTTGCTTGCTGAAATTATCCTTAAATAAAAATACGGACACAAAAATATAAGCAATGAACACCAAAACAATAACCACCTGTGTGGCTGACGTTTTTTGAATATCCTGTTTAACTTTTATATCGCAGACTTCACCCGGGCAATGCTGCACTTTTTCTTTAAAGAACAACGGATAAAATTTACACCCAAGACAGATTCCGAAAGATGTTTCGAAGAATAAGAACACAAGGCAGATAAAACAGATGATGCCAGTTATAGGGCTGTAGGCATTCATTACTATTAAATGAACAAACATAATTGCACCTAACGAAAAACCGATTGCCCATGCAAACTTTTTCTGTGGCGCACCTACATATTCAGGAACCTGGTTTCTTACAATCAGGCGTCCTAAAATTAATGTAGGCGAATATTTCGGATTCACAAAAACACGGATTATAAAATCAAGAAGGAATATTATTATCGAGTACTTAAGCAATGAAAAATCCTGTTTAATTGCAGCGGTTGAAATGGCAACAAACATCATAACAAATAAAAGCCCTGCGGCAGCCCTTACTTCCCGTTCATTTGATACAGGAATACTATAGCCTTCAACATTTTCACCGAATTTAAATATACTACTCACGAGACTCCTCTTTTTACGCTATGTATGACGCATTGATATTTATGTTGGTTACATTAAAGCACTGCGCTTTTCAATTACATTTTTACCGGATTTGTTTTATCTCCCCCAATTCTTTTCCAACACAAATAATTGTAAGTGAGCGCGGACTTATGTTTTCAACACTATAACTTCCAATTGAAGTATCTGCAACTCCAGGTTTAATTTAAATTCTTACAAAAGAAAAACTACCACCGCCGTTTAACAAAGATCCGCGGGAATATTGCTGAGCCGCTTCATCAATTTTTGTACAATCCGACACTACAGCCTATCCCCGGTTCCTGCGGAGGAAATTTATTTATAGTCAGCTTGTTTTACTTCCCGTAATTTGAAATTACTATCATCTGGTTCTGTAATTATAATGCTCTATTATTTTTTAAACTGGTAATAGTCAGGCAATTTATTTAACTGTTTTTTTTTGAATTCTTCTTGATAACAGTAGAGCAATAATAATCGTCAAGAAAAATATATTGGTGGTATTAATAGATTTAATAAATTTTTCCAGATAAGGAATATCGAGTAAAAAGTTGCTGCTATATTTAATATCAGGATTTACAAAAATTGAGTTTACTATACGTTTAAAATCATTTTTGATGAGCGGGAAATTTTCTTTTGTTGAATAACAGAAAACATTGATTGTGCCTTTCTCAGTAGGAATAATTACTTCCAGTGATGACTCGTTATATTTCCACAGGTAATCTGTAGCGGGATCATATTTATAAAACTTTGAGCCATAGCTTTTCAATTCACCTCTTCTTAATCTTTCTGAATTATTCAGGCAGACAAGTATATAAGGAGTTGAAAATAAAGTATCGTTAGATTTTAATTGATACAGGTAATCAAAATTGTCATTACCGGAAATTTTTGATGGATAGTTTTTTTCTGTAACCAGGAACTCAACAGTTTCTTTTGATAGCTTCATCCAGCTATCCGGAAGATACATATCAAAATCATTATGTTTTCTACTATTAGAACATACAATGATGTTTGATAAGAAAAATAAAATTAATAGTAATTTCTTCGCCATAGCTCGCTCAGGATTATTTAGTACATAAAATTATTACTGGTTGTTAATCA
>CAZIDB010000124.1:0-14000 GCA_964537965.1 uncultured Melioribacter sp.
AGTGATTATCAAATCAATATTTTTACCTTCGATCTTTGAGAGAGCCTCATTTACATCAGTAGCAGATATCATATTGCAG
Organism: uncultured Melioribacter sp.; assembly: GCA_964537965.1. Classification (GTDB taxonomy): domain Bacteria; phylum Bacteroidota; class Ignavibacteria; order Ignavibacteriales; family SURF-24; genus SURF-24. The sequence goes on from CAZIDB010000124.1 coordinate 80, forward strand.
TTTTCACTTTCCATCAACATGCTGAATGCTTCCAGGATTTTCTCATCGTCATCAATCACAAGAATTGTAGGGATATCCTGAAGAAGTTCAATCTCTTTAGAATCATTGTCCAATGTTCTTAATTTGCTTTTTGTATCCATTAATCCTTTCCGATTAGTTTATTAAGATAATATCAAAATCATGCCAATGACAAAATGGATTATTTTAGCAGATATAAGGGCATTATTCTTAAAGATTATTAAACTTTTGTAAACTCCTTTTGATAGAAGTGTAAAATAGATTTAACAGTTGAAGGTTTACTTGAAAAACTTCGAATCGAACTTGTGCTTTTTCATTAAGCGTATTAAGTTTTGCCTCGTCATTCCGCACTCGTTTGCAGTATGACTTATATTCCCCTTATTCTTGTAAAGCATATTACTTAAAAATTCTTTTTCGAAAATTTCAAGTATATGGTTCCTCGAATCTGCAAAGTTGTTATTCTTGATTGGTATCTGAGGCAGTTTTGATTTGGAATCCATAGGTGTCAAATATTCGTTCAACGCATCTGCAAAAATAATATCACTTTTTGAAAGCATTACTGCTCTTTCAATAATATTTTCCAACTCTCTTACATTCCCCGGGAAAGGATAATTTGACAGCAGTTCTATGGTTTCTTCGGAAAATCCCCGGATAGATTTTTTAAGCCGGTTGTTATATTTGTACAAAAAATAATTGGCAAGCAGTTGAATATCTTCTTTCCTTTCACGTAAAGGAGTTAAATTAACCGAAGCAACATTCAGTCGATAGTATAAATCTTCTCTGAATCTGCCTGCACGAACTTCAGAAGTAATATCAACATTTGTAGCTGCAACAAATCTTGCTGATATTGGAATAATTTCATTGCCGCCAATTCTTTCGAATCTTCTGTACTGGATAACTCTCAATAATTTCTGCTGCAGGTTAAGAGACAGGTTCCCAATTTCATCTAAGAAAATTGTACCGGATTTTGATAATTCGAATTTACCAAGCTTTCTGTCTGTTGCCCCGGTGAATGCTCCTTTTTCATAACCAAATAATTCTGATTCGAGAAGAGTTTCAGGGAAAGCTGTGCAATTAATAGCTATAAAAGGTTCAGTCGAGTGTTCTCCGTTGTTATGAATTGCACGTGCAACCAATTCCTTGCCCGTACCGCTTTCACCTACTATTAATGCAGGTGTAGAATTTGGAGTTGTGGATATTGAACCAATCAACTTAAATACTTCCTGCATCTCCGCGCTTTGTCCAATCAGTTCATAGCTCTCAAGTATTTCCGTATTAAAGCTTGTATTGGTAGTAAGGATAATTCCTTTCTGGTTAATTGCAAGAAGCGCCTTTCTGATTATCGTTCTTATTTTATTTACGTCAATTGGTTTGGTTATGTAATCAAATGCTCCTTCCTGGATTGCTTTAATTGCTGTCTGCATTGTTCCATGCCCGGTCATAATAATTACAGGAATCCCTTCATCCTTTAGGTGCATACTTCTTAACAAAGAAATCCCATCTTCTTTCGGCATTCTTATATCAAGAAAAATAATATCCGGTTTGTGCTTTTCAATTAGTATTTTTGCTTCCAGACCGTCATAGGCGATTAAGCATTTGAAGCCGTCTTTTTTTAATAATTCCTGAAAAGCGAATAAAATCTTTTCGTCGTCGTCGGCTACCAGAATAGAATATTTTCTCATTAATGTATTGAAGTTATTGGTAAATAAATTTTAATTGAAGTTCCTTTGTTAACCTGGCTTTCGACGGTTAGAATTCCACCCTGGGCATTAATATTCTTCTTAACAATCGGAAGTCCTAAACCGGAGCCTTTTTCTTTAGTTGTAAAAAATGGCTGGAAGATTCTTGCGAGGCATTCCTCATCCATTCCTTTTCCATTATCTTTCACTTCAATCAGGACACACTCGCTGCCCTGGTAAATAATTAATTCGCTTGAGGTATCTAAGTACCTGCCTCCGGATAATATCGGTTTAGCGTAATAACTAAGATCTTTAATATCTTCCTTTACAATAGTTTTTTTTGTAATCACTTTAATCTTTCTATTTGATTCTTTATTGTAATTATCGAACGCTTGCATTGCATTAAAAATAATATTAACTATTGATTCTTTTATGTTTGAGCTGTTCAGCAACAAGAGGGGAAGGTTATCCGCTAATTTACTTGTTATTGTAATGCCTTTCTTAACTGCTTCAACCTGAACAAGGTAAAGGCAATCCTGTATAATAATATTTATGTCTTCAATTGATTGCTCGGTTGGTGTGGGATGAGAAAAAGTTAGAAGCTGCTGAACAATCTTTTCCATATGATAAATGGAGTTAATTGCAACACCGAAAGATTTTTTTTCGCTGGAAGATAAATTATCAGATTCACCGGTTAACTGCAGAATCATTTTAACAGAAGTAAGTGCATTTCTGAATTCATGAGCAATCATTGCAGACATTTCTCCAACAGCCACCATTTTTTCCGATTGGATTAATTGCTTTTCAATTTGCTTCCTTTGCGTTATATCCCTTGAAACAATTACTCCGCGTTTTTCTCCCGTTGCAGTTGAATATTGTTTTGCAGCGCTCTCAAACCAGAGCCAGTCTCCGTTTTTATGTTTTATTCTTAAAACTATTCTTGTCTTTAACCTTTTAGATTCTCTCATTACATTCGGTATATCATCAAGGTGAACTATCTCAAGCAGGTTTCTATGAAGCATTTCCTCGGGAAGGTAACCAAGCAGATCATAAAAATTAGGACTAAGGTAAAGGAAATTTAATTTATCATTTACTTCACAAATAAGATCATAACTGTTTTCTGCAAGCGTCTGGTATCTTTCCTTATTTTCTTTAAGCAAAAATTCTGCTGATTTTCTCTCAGTAATATCAATCAATACTGAATGATATCTGTTCGGTTTTTTGTCTTCATCTCTTTGTATCCAGGTCCTGATATCAATCCACCTTATTTCACCAGATTTTGTTATAATCCTGTACTCCTGATTGAATTCATTAAAGTACTGGTCAGTAAAATAATTTATTTCCGAGATAACGGTTTCAATATCTTCGTGATATATGAAATCCGAGAGCTGCATCCTGTGAAAGACAAAATCTTCCGATGTGTATCCGAACTGGATGATATTTTCAGAAACAAAATCAATGTACATCCTGTTTTCATTTCTCCAGATGAAAACAACCGCTGGACTGTTGGTTATAGATGTCTCTAATACTTTCAATTTTTCAAGAGTTTCCTGCAGTTCATTCTGAATTTGTTTCAGTTCAGTAATGTCAACTATAATTCCTACAATTCCGCCGATAGTATTATTAGGATTTTGAAAAGTAGCTTTGTTAAAAACAACATTATGGTATGATCCATCCGGCAGGCGAACATAATAATCGTACACCTGCACACCCGGATTGCTTAACAGTTCTTTATCCATTTTATCATAAACGCTCACAAATTCCGGGGCAGCAACATCAAATACTGTTTTACCAATAATTTGTGATTTGGTTAAACCAACATTCTTTTCAAATGCAACATTGCAACCTCTGTAGTAACCTTCAACATCTTTGTAATAAATAGGGTTGGGGATCGAATCCATAATTGTCTGCAGGAATTCATTCTGCTGCTGCAAAAGATTTTCCGTATTTTTTCTGTGAGTTATATCGTTTATGTAACCATAAATATCAGCAATCTCATTTTCATTTTTAGAATGAATCGTAAAACTATTTGATATCCAGATTACCTGTCCATCCTTGCGAACAATCCGGTGTTCAATGCTTGTGGTTTTAATCCTTACATCTAAATCAACAAAGAATTTTTCGACTCTTGGCCTGTCTTCAGGATAAACCATTGTAATCCAAAGGTAAGAATCTGCAAGGTACTCTTCCGGCGTATAACCGGTAATAGCAAAACATTGCGGGCTATGATAAGCTGAATGAGGAATTCCATTTTCATAATGAACGCTGTAAATATATCCGCTTACGTTCTGAACAAGATTCTTAAATCTTTCCTGGCTTTGCAACAGGGCTTCTTCGTAATTTTTCCTATCGCTTACATCTCTTCCAACCACCAGAATAGCTTCTTGTGAATAATATGTAATCTGAGCCAGGAAAACATCAACATAAATTTCCTTTCCACTCTTTGTTTTTAATCTTAACTCGAATACTCTTTTTTCTTTTTTACCGGCAGAATTAAATTCTATTCCTTCTTCAACTAAATGAACATCATCAGGATGAATATAATCAGGAAAGTTAGTATTCATTAAATCTGAACTGTCTATGCCGAGGAGCGAGATTCCTGCCGGATTTATGTAGTGAATTTTTTCATTTGAATAGACAAGAATAATGTCCGGTGAAATTTCGGCTAATTGTTTATACCTGTTTTCACTTTCTAAAAGTTCATTACTTTTTTTTACATTAGCATTAACTTCTTCCTGCAGTAACGCATTTCTCGCCTTCAGTTCCTTTTGCATTAAAACGAGTGAAAGATGAAGTTTTATCCTTGCAAGTATTTCTTCATTCTGAAAAGGTTTCCCGATGAAATCAGCGGCGCCAAGGTCAAATCCTTTTAATTTACTTTCCGAATCTTTAGCTCCTGTCATAAAAATTATCGGGATAGATTTTAATTCATTATCTTTTTTTACAATTGAACAAACTTCAAAACCACTAAGTCCCGGCATAAAAACATCAAGTAGCAACAAATCGGGTTTGTGCTGGTAAACTAAGTCCAGCGCTTTCTTGCCATCTGCAGCTAAATAAGTTTTATAACCGGCGGTAGTAAGGCATATCTCAAGCAGGGAAAGGTTTACAGGATTATCATCTGCGATAAGTATTGCTGAAGGATTAGTTTGTTGTTCATCAAAATTAATTTCATTCATCAGAATATTGCCTTGAGATTATTACTGGAATTCAAAATGAATAATGAAATTTCAGATTTAATGCTAAGGTAAGTTTGTCTGATCTTTTACCTTAGCTTTCTATTTACCGGAATTAATTTAATATAAAAGCGTGATTAAATAAAGATGCTTAGAACACATGCGCATGCTAAACGGATTTCATTAATACTGAACAATGAAAGTTGGAATTTATATTCTGTACCTGATTGCAATAGTATTATATAGCATCTACAGATCTTGAAAAAATGTAATCAACATTTTTCAGCATCTTATCGTAATTAAATATTTCATTCAGTTCTTCCTTGGAAAGTAATTTTGTTACTTCAGGGGATTTCAATAATTCATCTTTCAGATTTTTACTTTTATCAGCCCATACTGCCATTGCGGGAGTTTGAACAAACTTGTAAGCATCCTCCCTAGAAGCACCTTTATCAACTAATTTTAGCAGAACTGTTTGAGAGAAAAATAATCCGCGCGTTAAATTCAAGTTATTAATCATGTTTTCCGGGTAGACTAAAAGATTTTCAATCAACCTTGTTGATAGATCAAGCATATAATCCAAAATAATACAGCTATCAGGAATTATAACTCTTTCAACAGAAGAATGAGATATATCTCTTTCATGCCATAGTGCAACATTTTCCAATGCTGCCGTAGCATTGCCTCTCAACAAGCGGGCTAATCCTGCTATCCTTTCACAAGTGATTGGATTTCTTTTATGGGGCATGGCGGAAGAACCTTTCTGTCCTTTTGAAAAATATTCTTCAGCTTCAAGCACTTCTGTTTTTTGCAGATGACGGATTTCTACTGCTATCTTCTCCAACGTTGTTCCGATAACTGCAAGAGCAGACATATATTCGGCATGCCTGTCCCTTTGAATAATTTGTGTTGAAACCGGAGCAGGTTTAAGTCCCATTTTTTCACAAACATATTCTTCAACTTTAGGGGATAAGTGTTCAAATGTGCCGACTGCACCGGAAATCTGACCGACGCTTATTGTATCAATTGCACTTTCAAGTCTTTTAATATTTCTTTTTGTCTCTTCGAACCAGTTTGCAAACTTTAAACCCATAGTAGTTGGTTCTGCATGAATTCCATGAGTTCGCCCGATGCAAACAGTATATTTATGTTCAATGGCTCGTTTCTTTAATGCTTCCTTCAATGATTGTAATCTTGCAAGTAAAAGTTTTCCTGCCTCTTTCATCTGGTAGGAGAGAGTAGTGTCAAGAATATCAGAGCTTGTCATTCCGTAATGGATGTGTCTTGCTTCAGGACCAACATATTCTGCCACGTTTGTAAGAAAAGCAATTACATCATGCTTTGTAGTTTCTTCAATTTCAAGAACACGTTTTACATCGAATGATGCTTTATGTTTTATAACTTCAACATCTTTGGCTGGAATTTCTCCCATATCAGCTCTTGCCTCGCAGGCAAGGATTTCAATTTTAAGCCAGGTATCTAATTTAAACTGATCCTGCCAGATTTTGCCCATACCGGGTAGTATATAACGATCAATCATATTTTTTATCCAAAGTCATTTTTTTTGTTATAAGATTGTTATCCCTAAGAATTTCCATGTTGATGGTATCGCCTGTTTTGAATTCGAGTAATGTGCCGACAAAAGAATTATAATTCGAAATCTTTACATTCCCGATTGAAAGAATTATATCGCCACCTTCAATGCCTGCTTTATATGCCGGTGAATTTTTTTGGACATTTGTAACAATAACTCCACGAGTACTTGATAGCTGATAGTATTTTAAAATTCCGTCATCAATATTTTGGGCGTAAATACCTGTCCAGAAACTTCTGTCTATTTTCCCGAACTTTTTAATATCATCAATTATTTTTTTTACTTTGTTGATTGGGATGGCAAATCCCAAACCTATGCTGCCTGTTCCACCTGCTGTATAAATTAAAGTATTCATTCCAATCAACTCACCAAGACTATTAACCAAAGGACCACCGCTGTTCCCGCTGTTAATTGAAGCGTCAGTCTGAAGCATTCCAAGGTAATACCTGTTATTTACCGGATCTACGTTCATTCCCTTGGCGCTAATTACTCCAACCGTAACAGTTGGTTGATCATTTATTTCAAAGAATCCGAAAGGATTACCGAGTGCAATAACCCATTCGCCAATCATTACATCGTCTGAGTTTCCGAATGGAATATACGGCAGGTTATCTCCTTCAATTTTCAGAACGCAAATATCACTAACAGGGTCGCTTCCAATAATTTTAGCATTCTGATGAGTACCGTCGGTAAGTGTAACCACAATTTTGTCTGCATTTCCGGCAACGTGATCATTGGTAAGAATGTAACCGTCTTTGGAAATTATTGTACCCGAGCCAAGACTTTTAACTTCCTGGTTATAAGTTCTGTCACCAAAAAACTGCCTGAAGAACGGGTCATTACCGAAGAACGAGGCGTATGGATCCCGGTAAGTTCTAATCTCGGTAACATTTATTCCTACAACAGCAGGGCTTACATTCTTAACAGTTTCAGTTATTAAATTATTTCTGCTTGCATATATATAGTCATTGGCTTTATTCTTATCTAAAGCTGATGACTTTAATGTTGAATCAGCATTACTTTTTAAATTTAATCCCTGACCTGTTTCGAAGGCTAAGCTATATGAAATCAGGTTGAAAAAAATAATTAACGTTAATCCTGCAATTCTTTTTTTATACATTGTGTACCTCATCTGCTTTTTTATTTGGACTGAATAGGTCAATCATAGGTTTAATATGCTTACTTAAAATTGTTAGAAAAATTAATAAGACGAAAATTATAAAAGATATTTGGCTCCCGGGTTTCAGAAAAGATAAATCAGAATAAAAATTGTTAAACATAATCATAATGAAAGGAGTTATTATTGTTGCCGCAATATTTCCAAAATGAATATTCTTTTTAACCAGGTTAAAAGTGATAAACCAGGTTATCATCCAGGTAGCGATAGATAAAGGCATAAATAACATTAAGCCACCGGCAGCAGTTGCCAATCCTCTTCCTCCATGGAATTTTAGCCAGGGAGAATAACAATGAGCCAACACAGCAAAGAAAACTGAAATTGCTGTACAATTAAATCCACCGGAAAATAATTCAACCGCGGCAAGATAACTTACTAATCCTTTTAAAAGGTCAATTAATAAAACAAATACTCCAATCAGTTTTGAGTGGGAGACTTCATAAGCATTCAGCGCACCCACGTTTCCACTGCCGTTTTGCCTAATGTCTAAGGATTTAGATTTCTTTAAAATTATATAAGCAGTTGGAATTGAACCAATCAGGTAACCGGAAATTGCGCTATAAATGTAATTCATTTCCATTATTGTTTCAAAGATAAGCAAATTGCATTGTGGATAAAAGCAAAGTTATAAGACTAAAAACTAACTGAAGAAAACCTGGATAAATTATAATTTATATAACGAATAAAAGCAATAATAAAATTTGAAACTGTTCGTAGTTTGCTTATTGATCCTAAAGATCAACAGATGAAGATATCCCTGATTTCTTAAATCAAAATGAAACTGCCATTCTAATTATTAGTTTTAAGATTCCCGATCTCAATCCTTCAAAATATTTTAAGATAAACGGATAATAAAGTTGGAATTCGTTTCATATTCTAATATTTTTAAAACCGGATTTCCATGGCTTAATTATTGTCTTCATAAATACGACTCTGAGGGCTGAAAATTCAATTTGAAAAAAAATATTTATAAATCATTGGAGAATAAGAAATGATAAGAAAAAATGTAACGATTGATGGAAATGAGGCTGCTGCGTATGTTGCTCATCAAATCAATGAGGTTATTGCGATTTATCCGATTACACCTTCATCACCAATGGGTGAACATTCTGATGAATGGTCTGCCAAAGCTAAGAAGAATATATGGGGAACAGTACCAAGTGTAACTGAGATGCAAAGTGAAGGCGGCGCTGCCGGTGCTGTTCATGGCGCTCTTCAAAACGGAGCTTTGACCACAACCTTTACTGCTTCACAAGGTTTGTTGTTAATGATACCAAACATGTACAAGATTGCCGGTGAATTAACACCAACAGTTTTTCACGTAACTGCCCGTTCTTTAGCTTACCAGGCATTGTCAATTTTTGGAGACCATAGTGATGTTATGGCTACACGCCAGACCGGTTTTGCTATGCTCGCTTCAAATTCTGTTCAGGAGGTAATGGACTTTGCTTTGATTTCTCAGGCGGCTGCTCTTGAATCGAGACTTCCTTTCGTGCATTTCTTTGACGGGTTCAGAACTTCTCACGAAGTAATGAAGATTGAACAATTGAATGTTGAAGATTTAAAAGCTATGATGAGTAATGACCTGATTAAACTTCACAGGGAACGCGCTCTAACTCCTGACAAACCTGTTTTAAGAGGAACTGCTCAGAATCCTGATGTCTACTTCCAGGGAAGAGAAACAGTAAATAAATTTTATGATGCCTGCCCGGAAATTGTTCAGAAAGCAATGGATAAATTTGCTGAAGTTGTCGGTAGGAAATATCATTTGTTTGATTATTACGGTGCACCTGATGCAACAAGAGTAATAATTCTGATGGGTTCCGGTGCTGAAGCAGTTGAAGAAACAGTTGAGTGCCTGACAAGTAAATCTGAAGAAAAAGTCGGTGTATTAAAAGTAAGATTGTTCAGACCATTCTCAGTTTCGCATTTAATTAATGCTTTGCCAAAAACAGTTGAAAAGATTGCTGTTCTTGACAGGACAAAAGAATCCGGCAGCATTGGCGAACCTCTTTATCTTGATGTTGTTGGTGCAATAAACGAATCAATGTCCGGTGATAATCCTCCTTTCGCAAAATATCCAAAAATTATTGGTGGAAGATATGGACTTTCATCAAAAGAATTTACACCAGCGATGGTTAAAGCTATATATGATGAATTAAAGAAAGACAAACCGAAAAATCACTTTACAGTAGGTATTAAGGATGACGTTACCAATACGAGTCTGGATTATGATAAGAATTTTACTGCAGAAGGTGAAAATGTGGTCCGCGCTTTATTTTATGGTTTAGGTGCTGATGGTACAGTAGGTGCAAATAAAAATACAATTAAAATTATTGGTGAGGAAACTGATAACTATGCCCAGGGTTACTTTGTTTATGACTCAAAGAAATCCGGCTCAACAACGGTATCTCATCTTCGTTTCGGTAAGAAACCGATTAAATCAACTTACCTTATTTCAAAAGCTAATTTTATCGGTGTTCATCAGTTTACATTCTTAGAGAAATTTGATATCCTCGAAAAGATGGATGAGGGTGGTACATTCCTGCTTAATACTCCTTTCCCAAAAGAAGAAGCATGGGATAGATTACCAAAAATTTACCAGCAAAAGATTATTGAGAAGAAAGTTAATTTCTATGTGATTGATGCTTATGAAGTTGCAAAACATACTGGAATGGGTTCAAGAATTAATACAATTATGCAAACCTGTTTCTTTGCAATCTCAGGTGTACTTCCAAAAGAAGAAGCGATTGAACAGATAAAGAAAGCAATCAAGAAGACCTACGGCGCTAAAGGTGACGAAGTTGTTAGAAAGAATTATGAAGCTGTTGATCAGACTTTAGCTAATCTTTATAAAATTGATATCCCTGCTGCTGCAACAAGCACATTTGAATTACCTCCGACTGTTTCTTCAAAGGCTCCAGACTATGTTAAGGAAGTACTTGCAAAAATTATGGAAGGTAACGGGGATGACGTAACAGTTAGCCAGATGCCGGTTGATGGAACATTTGCAACTGCTACAACCCAATGGGAAAAGAGGAATATTGCTCTTGAAGTTCCTACCTGGGATCCTGAAGTATGTATTCAGTGCGGTAAATGCCCGATGGTTTGCCCTCACGCTTCAATCAGAATAAAAGTATTCGATAAGAAATATCTTGAAAATGCTCCGGCAACATTCAAATCAGTTAAAGCTAAAGGAAAAGAATTTACTGAAGATGAAATGTATTCTATCCAGGTTGCTGTAGAAGATTGTACAGGTTGCGGTTTATGTTATGAAGTTTGTCCTGCAAAGAATAAGAAAGAAGTAAAACTAAAAGCATTAAATATGGCCCCACAGATTCCTTTAAGAGAACAGGAAAGTAAAAACTGGGATTTCTTCCTATCATTACCGGAATTTGACAGGAAACGTGTTAATACATCAATGGTTAAGTTCAACCAGATTTTACAACCATTATTTGAGTTCTCCGGTGCATGTACAGGTTGCGGTGAAACACCTTATGTTAAATTGGTTTCTCAGTTGTTTGGCGACAGAATGGTTGTAGCTAACGCAACAGGTTGTTCTTCTATTTATGGCGGTAACTTACCAACAACTCCTTGGGCAAAAAATAAAGAGGGAAGAGGACCAGCCTGGTCAAATTCTTTATTTGAAGACAATGCCGAATTTGGTATGGGTATGCGTTTGGCTATAGATAAACATAATCAATACGCTAAAGAATTATTAAATAAACTTCAGGATAAAGTTGGAAGTGAATTAGTAAATCAAATTATAAATGCTGAACAGACAACAGAAACAGGAATTCATGACCAGAGAGAAAGAGTTGAAAAATTAAAATCAGTTTTAAATACTCTTGAATCAGATGAAGCTAAACAATTGCTGCCGATTGCAGATTACCTAGTAAAGAAATCTGTTTGGATTATGGGAGGCGACGGCTGGGCATACGATATTGGTTACGGTGGACTTGACCATGTGATTGCATCCGGTAAGAATGTAAACATACTTGTACTTGATACTGAGGTTTACTCAAATACTGGTGGACAATGTTCAAAATCTACCGGTATGGGTGCAGTAGCAAAATTTGCTGCAGGTGGAAAACCAACACCAAAGAAAGACCTTGCTATGATGGCTGTTAATTACGGAAACGTTTATGTAGCTAAAGTGGCTATGGGTTCAAATGATGCTCAATGCGTTAAAGCATTTCTTGAAGCCGAAGCATATAATGGCCCGTCACTTATTATCGCATATAGCCACTGTATTGCTCACGGTATTGATATGCAGAAGGGACTTGAAAGCCAGAAACTTGCAGTTGATTCAGCATACTGGCCGTTATTCAGATATAATCCTGTTTTGGCAAATGAAGGAAAGAATCCATTTAAATTAGATTCAAAACCGGCTAAGATAAAATTAGAAGATTATATTTATAAAGAAACAAGATACAAGATGTTAACCAAATCTGATCCTGCTTCAGCAAAATACTTGCTTGAGCATGCTCAGAAAGAAGTTGAAACCAAGTGGAAGATGTATGAATATCTTGCTGCTTACGGAACAAATGGTTCTGCAAAAGCAGAAGAATAAAAAGCCTAACCCCTTCGCAAACGGGAAGGGGCTTTACAAAAATTAGGCTGCAAAATTTTTTTAATTAATTGAGAATTAAAAAGTAATATCTAATAATAAAAAGTCTATCTAAAAATCCCTTCCCTTTGGGAAGGGATTTAGGAATGGGCAAAAGGAGGTATTAAATGGATTTATCAACAACTTACATGGGATTGAAACTAAAGAATCCTATTGTTCCATCAGCTTCTCCTTTATCGGAAACAGTTGACTCTGTAAAAGCATTGGAAGATGCTGGCGCCGCCGCAGTTGTGGTTTACTCTATTTTTGAGGAACAGATTTCTCACGAAGCTAATGCACTGGATTTTTACCTTACACAAACCGGTGAAAGTTATGCGGAAGCTTTAAGTTATTTTCCAAAGCCAGATGAATTTAAATTAGGGCCGGATGAATATCTTAAACATATATCTAATTTAAAACGCTCGGTAGATATTCCGATTATCGGAAGTTTAAATGGTGTTAGCGTTGGCGGCTGGATGAAATATGCTAAGTTAATCCAGGAAGCCGGTGCAGACGCTCTTGAACTTAATGTTTATTATATACCAACAGATCCTAACTTGACAGGTTCACAGGTTGAACAGATTTATTTTAACAATATTGCTGCAGTAAAAGAAAATGTAACAATTCCAGTTTCAATAAAGGTTGGCCCATATTTTTCTTCTTTAGCTAACGTAGCTAAAAAGCTAGATGCAATTGGTGTCGATGGTCTTGTAATGTTCAACAGGTTTTACCAACCGGATTTTGATCTTGATAATTTAGAAGTAGTTTCCAACTTAACTTTAAGTTCAAAATGGGAATTGCGTTTACCATTAAGATGGATTGCAATTCTTTATGGAAAGATTAAAGCCAGTATGGCTGCAACAAGCGGTGTTCACGATTTTGAAGATGTTATTAAAGTACTTATGGCTGGTGGTGATGTTGCAATGATGTGCTCTGAATTATTACGTCATGGCAATGGACGAATTGGACAGATACTTGATGGAATGAAAAAATGGATGGAAGAAAAAGAATATGAATCAGTTGAACAGATGAAGGGAAGTATGAGTCAGAAATCTGTTGCAGAACCTGCCGCTTTTGAAAGAGCTAATTATATGAAGATGTTGCAAAGTTATAGGCCTTAAGTGTAGTTTATAAATTAAATATAAAACTCAATTTTATTTTATCACCCGGTACTTGCCGGGTGTTTTTATTTTAATCTAAAAGGAAATACAATAGTTGCTTTTTGTTCTACCTGTGTTTGTCCTGATGGAATTGGTTCAAATCTCCAAAGTTTAAGTGAATTAATTGCAGCATTCTCCAAACGACCGTCCACTTTAGTAAGAATTATAATATTTCCGACCGTTCCATCTGGTAAAATTGAAAATCTGAGTCTTACATCAATTTGTTTACTTACGCCATTAGGGTATGGAGGTATTAAGTAGTTATAAATTTTTCTTACCCTTCCTCCAAAATTAATCGAAAGCCCATCTCCTATACCATCACCAAAACCATTTCCATTTCCGTTGCCTGTGCCGCTTCCGGTACTCCAGCCATTTCCAATACCTGTTCCATTTGGATTGGTACCTTGGCCACCTCTTCCAGACACAGAATTTTCACCAGATTCATCTTCCGATTTTTTAGTTGAAGCTAACTCTTTCTTTTCTTTGTTTGAATTATCAGTTTTTATTT